>PLWR01000721.1 GCA_003165615.1 Acidobacteriota bacterium
CGGTTTCAGAGATGGCTACCCGCTACCCGCTCATGCGATGGGGTTAAAGTGCCGATTACACCTAGACATTGAAAGGATTGCTGGTAGAATCGCGCAGTTATGAACACCCTGTACTACGGCGACAATCTGGACATCCTGCGGCGCTATGTCAAAGACGAAAGCGTCGACCTCGTGTACCTTGACCCGCCGTTCAAGAGTAATCAGGACTACAACGTGCTGTTTGCCGAGCAGAACGGCACGCGGTCGGCTGCCCAGATCAAAGCGTTTGAGGATACCTGGCGTTGGGACGAAGAGGCGGCGCGCACCTATCAAGAAGTAGTGGAAACCGGGCCAGAAGATGTGTCCAAGGTGATGCAGGCGTTTCGAACGTTCTTGGGCGAAAACGATATGCTGGCGTATCTCTCCATGATGGCGCCGCGTCTGGTAGAACTGCGCCGGGTGCTGAAACCGACCGGCAGCATTTACCTGCACTGCGACCCGGCGGCGAGTCACTATCTGAAGCTGTTGCTGGACGCCATTTTTGGACCGGAACATTTCTTGGCGGATATTACTTGGAAGCGTACCGGCACTCACAGTGACGCGAAGCGATGGAGTCCTGTCGCAGACAACCTGCTCCACTACTCAAGAGCAGAGAATCCAACCTGGAATCCTCTTCGTGCCGCGCACAGCGAAGATTACATTGCCGACAAGTATAGATTCACCGACCCCGATGGGCGGATGTACATGCTGGACAACATGACAAGCCCCAAACCACGGCCAAACATGATGTACGAATGGCAAGGGCACGCCTCCCCGCCTTTAGGCTGGCGATACTCGAAAGAAACCATGGCAAAGCTGGATGCTGAAGGCCGAATATGGTATCCCGACTCAAAGTCCAAGCGCCCGCGACTTAAGCGGTATCTGAATGAGATGACAGGCGTACTCGTGGGGAACGTCTGGACAGACATTGACCCCATCAATTCACAAGCACAAGAACGCTTAGGTTATCCGACCCAGAAACCCGAAGCTTTGCTCGAACGCATCATAACGGCGAGCAGCAACGAAGGCGACGTAGTGCTTGACCCGTTCTGTGGCTGCGGCACAGCGGTTGCCGTGGCGCAGAAGCTCAAGCGGCAGTGGATTGGAATAGACATTACGCACCTTGCGATTACGCTAGTTCGCAATCGCCTGAAAGACGCATTCGGAGATGGGGCGAAGTATCAAGTAGTCGGTGAGCCCGTCTCGTTGCCCGATGCTGAGGAACTGGCTCAACAGGACCCGTACCAGTTCCAGTGGTGGGCGCTCGGCTTGGTGGGCGCACGACCAGTGGAACAGAAGAAGGGCGCTGACAAGGGCATTGACGGGCGCCTGTACTTCCACGATGAACCGAAGACCACGAAGCAAGTCGTGTTCTCCGTGAAAGCCGGTGGTCTGCACGCGACGTATGTGCGGGATTTGCGAGGCGTGATAGATAGGGAGAAGGCAGCGATAGGCGTGCTGATCTCGCTTGAGCCACCGACAAAACCGATGCGGTCTGAGGCGGCATCCGCTGGATTTTACAAAGCGCCGTGGGGCAAGGACTATGCCCGGCTGCAACTGCTGACGATCGCTGATCTGCTCGCGGGCAAGACGGTTGACTTCCCCCGTGAGAATGTCACGTTTAAGAAGGCCCCTCGAATCCTTGAACCTGCGGCAGAGCCAGGGAAACTGGCTTTCGGTCACGACCAGGAGTAGGCCTCTTGCGTAGTCACCAAGCGGGCGTAGCGTCTAATCGATTGGTTTGTCAGGATGTGCACGGAGGGCGCCGCAAGGTCAGGGTCATCTGCCTGATCACCGTGGGGGAATCACAACGAAACGGAAGGGTATCCCCACAATATACCGTTGCTATTCGAGACCCTACTCGTAAAACTTCTGGGCGATGGGAAAGCGGCGGCCCATGCCGAAGGCTTTGGCGGTTACTTTGAGAGTGGGCGGCGCCTGCTGGCGTTTGTATTCGGCAGCGTTCACCATGCGCACGGTGCGGCGCACCAGGGAGGGATTGAGGTGCTGAAGGGTGGCGGCGATTTCATCCGCACCGCGATTGTCTTCGATATAGGCTTTCAATATCGCGTCCAGCACTTCGTAGGGAGGCAGCGAATCCTGGTCGGTCTGGTTGGGTCGCAGTTCTGCCGACGGCGCCTTTTCCAAACACGCCTGGGGAATGCGTTCCGCCGAGCGATTGATGTAGCGCGCCAGGGCGTAGACGGTGGTTTTGGGAACGTCGGCGATGACGGCCAGGCCGCCCGCCATGTCGCCATAGAGGGTGCAGTATCCCACCGCCAACTCGGATTTGTTCCCCGTGGTCAGCAGCAGCGAGCCGAATTTGTTGGAAAGCGCCATCAGGATGTTGCCGCGAATGCGCGCCTGGATGTTCTCCTCGGTCACGTCGCGAGCTGCGCCCTCGAAGGCGGGGTCAAGGGTTTGCAGGTAACTTTCGAACACCGGGGTAATAGGGATGACGCGGAATTCAATGCCCAGATTTCGCGACAGCGTCTCCGCGTCGCGAATGCTGCCCGGTGAAGAATAGGGGCCCGGCATGCCAACGCCCAGCACATTCTTAGGGCCGAGAGCGTCTGCCGCCAGCGTGGCCACCAGGGAGGAATCGATGCCGCCGCTTAACCCCACCAGCACCTTCTTGAACCCGCATTTCTGCACGTAATCGCGGACGCCCAGGCAGAGCGCCTGGTAGATTTCCTCTGCCTCGGATTCTGGCGCGTGGCGGATTTCCTTGGCCCCGTCGCCGGTATCAAAGATGACCAAATCCTCCGCAAAGGCGTGGGCGCGGGCCGAGAGCTCGCCACGGGCATTGAAGGCCAGGCTGGAGCCATCGAAGAGCAACTGGTCGTTTCCCCCCACGTGATTCACGTAAGCCACGGGAATTCCCTGCTTGGTGGCAATCGCCTTCAGCATGTCGTAGCGCAACTGAATCTTTTCCGTGTTGTAGGGTGACGAGGCGATGTTCAGAAGCAGGTTGGCACCGGCTGCCACGCATTCCTCCACCGGGTCGCGGGTGTAAAGGCGATTGGTCCAGAAATGCTTGTCGTTCCAAATATCCTCGCAAATGGTGATGCCCACGCGGAAGCCGCCAAATTCGTGGACGCACACGCTGGCCCCGGGCTCAAAATAACGCGATTCATCAAACACGTCGTAGAAGGGGAGCAGTATTTTGGCATAGTCCACCACGACGTTGCCACCCTCCAACCAGGCAGCGGCATTCGCCACCGGCCTGCCCTGGCTCGCCCGCGAGCGGCGCACGTAACCCACCAGCGCGGGAATGGGGGGCAGATTGCGGGCCAGCCGGATCAACTCGCTTTGCGAGCGTTCAACGAACCCCGCCTTTTCCACCAGGTCACGCGGCGGGTAACCGCAAAGCGCGAGCTCGGGAAAGACGACGAGATCGGCGCCACGGTCGCGCGCACATCGCGCGTACTTGAGGATGAGATCGACATTGCCGGCAAAGTCTCCGATGGTGGTGTCAATTTGAGCCAGGGCGATTTTCACGGGTTATCCTTGATTAAGGTCGTCCTAAAGTTTACCACGGCCAACGCTTGGGCATTCTAAATGTCGGCGGCCCGGTAGTGTTTCAGTTTGATGTAGAGGCGGCTTTACGCCGCCATTTGGCGAGGTAAACTCGCCGCTGCATCATCAAACTGTGACACTACCGGCGGCCCGGCGTTGGCAGGTTCGGAGCATCCTGTCCCCACCAGCCAGAAGTCTAAGCAAAAGACTGACCTTCGCGCTATAATAATAGCGATCCTTGCACGCGGCTAGAGGAAAACCCTTGGGAACAAGGTCATGCCCGAAGAAGAACCCCTCACTCTCGCCATCGAACTTTTCCAGGACGCCTACCGTCACCAGATGAAGGGTGAACTACACGAGGCGGCGGAACTTTATCGCCTGTCCATTGATACCTATCCCACGGCAGAAGCCTACACTTTTCTGGGATGGACCTACAGCTTTATGGGCGACTTCGATGCTGCCATTACCGAGTGCCAGCGCGCCATCGAAACTGACCCGGACTTTGGTAATCCCTACAACGATATCGGCGCCTACCTCATCGAAAAGGGCCAAGTCGACGAAGCCATTCCGTGGCTGGAATTGGCCACGTGTGCTATGCGTTATGACCATCCGGCTTTCCCTCACTTCAACTTGGGCCGGGCGTGGGAGTCCAAGCATAATTTCGCTCGCGCCCTGAGCTCTTACCAGATGGCCGTGGAAATCGACCCTCATTACACTCTCGCCATTACTGGCATCCGGCGCCTGCGCGCCATGTTCAATTAGCTCCCTTCCAGATTTTTGGGGCGATCCATCTCGTGCTTGATGAAGCTCCGGATCTGAGCGGCTCAATACCGTTCCATTCAGGACTAATTTTCACATTGACCGGCACCACCCATAGACGGGACTACGGGGACGCGGAGGGATCTGTTGTAAAAGCAAAACCCCCGGGGCGCATTGCGAACGCACCGGGGGTCGGCAAAATTGGAAGCGAACGAGGTTATACGCTGAAGGAGCTGCCGCAACCGCAGGTCGTCTTCACATTNNAATTCGTACACTTTGTCGATGGGATTGCTCTGGCTTTCAAAGTTCATTTGATACGAGAATCCGGAACAGCCCCCTCCGGCGACGCCAACGCGCAACCCGACCGGCGCTGGTTCCTGCTGGGACATTATTTCCTTAACCTTGGACACGGCCTTGGATGTAATCTCGATCGGCATAAAAACTCCTCCTGGGGTTGTTGTTAGGGATAATCCCCCGCCCTACCCACAGTTCAAACCTACCAGACATTGGGGCGGAAATCAAGCGCGGCAAGCAATGGGTGCAGACCGTTTGAGCTTCTTTTGCGGCCCCGCCGCGCTCCGCACCCCCACTGCCAATGCCGGCCCCTTCTGATCCTAAGGCTGGCCGCCCTCATTTTTCGAGCAGTTTCTGATACCCGGCGCGGATTTCCGGATCGTCGGGGGAGAGGGAGTAAGCGGTTCGCAACTCTTCGATCCCTGCGTCGTGTTCCCCGCGGTTATAAAGAACTCCACCCAAACCGTAATGGGCGAGCGCAAATCCTGGTTGCAGCCGGATCGCCTCGCGATATTCATCCACGGCAGCGTCGGAATTGCCCTGTTTATAATTGGCCAGCCCGAGGTGGAAGTGCGCTTCGGCATCGTCGGGCTTCAACCGCAGCACCTCGTGGTATTCGGTGATCGAGCCGCTCAGATCATTTTGCTTCTCCAGGGCACGTCCCAGGTTGGAATGGGCTTCCAGGTAATCCGGCTGGACGCGGATTGCCTCGCGGAATTCCGGAATAGCGTCCGCCACATTTCCCACCGTTTGCAGAGCGACACCGAGGTTATTGTGCGCCACCGCGTCGTCGGGTTGCAAAGAGGTCGCCGCGCGCAGGGAGTTGATCGCCTCGTCCCATTTCCTTTCTTGCAGCAGGACATGCCCAAGGGCCGACTGGGACGCCGCATTGTTGGGATCAATTTGGACGGCGGCGCGGTATTCCTGCTCCGCTTGCGGGTAGAGTTGTCTGTGCTCGAACTCCGACGCCGCCGCCTGATGGCGTGCAATCTCGTCCGCCGGACGGTGCATGGAGTGATACCAGATTGCTGCCACAATGCCAACGGCGAGGAGCATGATTAATGCGCGCTCGAGGGTCGGCAAACGGCTGGCGGGTGCGGGGGAAGGTGACGCGATGGGCTTCGCAGGGTAGGATGGCCGGGGACCCACCGGCGCTGGTGAGGCGGCAGCAGGAATTGCTTCGCCAGGTCGGAGGGGGATGCGTGACAACAGCACGGGCATCCCCATTTCGACTCGCGTCAGGTCCTCGATCAATGCCGCAGCGGAGGGTGGGCGCAGTTCCCGTTTCTTCTGTAGCATCCGCATCACCAGGCTGGCGAGCGGCTCGGGGATTTGCACGTCGGGTCGGACAAGGTGAATCGGGCGGGGCGGTTCTTGGATATGCGCCATCAGCAGCTCCATGGTGGTGTCCGAGTTGAAGGGCACCTCACCCGTCAGCATCTGGTACATAACGATGCCGAGGGAATAGAGGTCGGAGCGCCCGTCCAGGTCATCGCCACGCTTTCCCTGCGCCTGCTCGGGTGAGACATACAGGGGAGTGCCCACCACGGATCCCCCGCTCGTCAGGTCCACCCCTTTTGCCTCGTTCTTCTTTTCACCCTCTTTGATCCGGGCGATGCCAAAATCCAGTACCTTGGCTGTCTCCCCCCCGCCAGTTAGTACCAGCACGATGTTGTCCGGCTTGATGTCACGGTGAACCATGCCCAGGCGGTGGGCGGCGTCAAGAGCCGCGGCCACTTGTTTGGCGATCGCGCACACGCGAGCGGCCGGCATGGGACCATGCGCGCGCATAACCTGCAGCAGGTTTCTGCCCTCGATGTACTCCATGACGATGAAGGGGCAGCCATCTTCCGCTTCGTCGATGTCCTCCACGCGCACGGCATTGGGATGGTGAAGTTTGCGGGTAATGTAGGCTTCTTGTCTGAAGCGCTGATGGAATTTCTCGTCACCGGTGAGATCCGCATTGAGCACCTTGATGGCCCGCAGCTCGTCAAACCCCGTGTGCTTCGCCTTGTAAACGGCACCCATGCCGCCCTCGCCAACCTTGCTCAGGATGTGATAGCGGCCGCGAACGAGGGTTCCAGGCAACCACGTCCCCGTGGTTCTGAGCTCCACCCCATCGCGAGAGCAAAACGAGATTGAGTCAGGATAGGTTGCGTGGCATGTGGGGCAGGTTTTCATATGCGTGGCCGCCCAGTCAAGGCGGCCAAACTATATCATACCGGCAACTTGGAGAAGAATAGGACGGTGGCACATCGACGGGCTCGCACATGAAATCGGGCATCAGGTCATCATTCTCGGGTTGAGGAAGCGTAGCGCGGACCTGTTTTTTAGG
>PLWR01000323.1:0-9915 GCA_003165615.1 Acidobacteriota bacterium
TGCGGACGCAAAATCGGCTCATCGGAGAAACGGTACGCCGCATCCTTAGACGGATGGCCGTTGTGCATCCCCAACCCTCGCCCCCTTGGGGGAGAGGGCTGAAATTCAAAAACCCGGCGCGGCATTTTTTCGTGACGGTGAGGTTGCTCATCCGCGATGTAGAAACTCCTGATGCCGGCTGGAAGCCGGCGCTACATCTGAAAACAGTACAGCACCCGTCAGAGCCCGCCTTGCCGGGCCATTTCGTCCTGTGGTATATTTATAAGTTGTTTGCATAAAATTGCATGGATAACGTTTATCGACGGACGCAGATCGTGGATCTCCTGCACAGCGAAGAGGTCGAAACGCAGGATGACCTTCGCCGCAAGCTGGCGCGGCGGGGCATCCATGTGACCCAGGCTACCGTCTCGCGCGACATCGAGGAGCTCGGGCTGGTAAAAACGCGCACCGGTTATCGCCTGCCGGAGGCGGCGGAACCGATGGCGTCTTTCCAGCCGACCCTGGCGGTGGTGTTGAAGGAATTCCTGACCGATGCGCGCCAGGCTGCAAACCTGGTGATCCTGAAGACCCGGCCGGGGAATGCCCACTCGGTGGCCGCGGCGCTCGACGCCAACGCCTGGGAGGAAGTTGTCGGAACCGTGGCGGGCGACGACACCATCTTCATCGCCACTTCCAGTTCGCGCCAGGCGGAAGTGATTCGCAAGAAGATTTTGAAGCTCGTGGCGACTTAAGGCAGTTGTCAGTGGTCCGTGGTCCGTTGCCAGTATCTGGCCCGTATGCTGACGACTGAAAACAGAAATCTGGAAAGTGACAATTGATGACTGGCAACGGACGACGGACAACGGACAACGGACAACTGACCACGGACAACTTCCCAAGAAAAGGAATCGGGATTCAAACCATGCCTACATCTTCTCCAGCACAAGTCAAGCGTGTGGTTCTGGCTTACTCGGGAGGGCTTGACACCTCCATCATTATTCCCTGGCTGCGGGAAAACTACGGTTGTGAAGTCATCGCCATGGTTGGGAATGTTGGCCAAGGTGACGATTACGCCGCCGTCCGCAAGAAGGCCCTGGCCAGCGGCGCTACCAAAGTCTTTGTCGAAGACCTCCGCGAGGAGTTTGTAACCGGCTACCTCTGGAAAGCCGTCAAGGCGGGCACGGTCTACGAAGGCAAGTACCTGCTGGGAACGTCCCTCGCCCGGCCGGTGATCGCCAAAGCCCAGGTGCGGGTCGCCCTGGAACAAGGCGCGGACGCACTGGCACACGGTTGCACGGGGAAGGGGAATGATCAGGTGCGGTTTGAGTTGACCTTCAAGGCGCTCGCGCCCCACCTGCGGGTCATCGCCCCCTGGCGTGAATGGTCCATCAAATCGCGCGAAGACGCTTTGCAATATGCGGAGAGTCATAGCATCCCGGTGTCCGTCACCAAGAAGGACCTCTACAGCCGCGACCAGAACCTTTGGCACTTGAGCCACGAGGGCGGGCCGCTGGAAACCAAACTGGGCGAGCCACCCGAGGAGGCGTGGAAGCTCACCGTCAATCCTCAAAACGCTCCGGAGCAGGAAGCAACGGTGATCATCGGTTTTGAAGCGGGCGTGCCGGTGTCGGTCAATGGCAAGCGCCTGGGCCCCGTGAAGCTGGTCGAGACCTTGAATGAAATTGGCGGTCGATACGGCGTGGGCCGCACCGACCTGGTGGAAAACCGGCTGGTGGGGATGAAATCTCATGGTGCGTATGAGACGCCTGCCGGCACGCAGATTTATGCTGCCCACCAGGAACTTGAGGCCCTGTGCCTCGACCGCGAGACGCTCCACTACAAACAGCTTGTCGCATTGCGATATGCCGAGTTGGTCTATTACGGACAATGGTTCACCCCGCTGCGCGAAGCGCTCGACAGTTTTGTTGAATCCACGCAACAGAACGTAACCGGAAAGGTGACCCTGGGTCTTTACCGCGGCAACATCCGCGTGCTGGACCGCGAGTCGCCTTATTCCCTCTATGACACCAGCATCGGCAGCTTCGTGATGGGCGCGGACTACGATCAGAAGGACGCCGCGGGCTTCATCAACATCCTGGGCCTGCCTCTGCGCATCGAAGCCGCACTGCGCAAGAAGCGGCAATTGAAGCCCGCCGGGAGGAAGAAGGGATGAAGCTCTGGGGCGGACGCTTCAGCGGCCGGCGCGACCCGCAGTTCGAAAAGTTCTCCGAGTCCTTTTCCCTCGATCAACGTTTCGTTCTGTATGACCTGCGCGTCAACCTAGCTTACGTGAAGGCCTTGAGTGGGGCTCGCGTGCTGAAGGCGCGCGAAGCTTCGCAGCTTGCTGCCGGCCTGGAAGCGCTGCGCCGCAGGGTTCAGCATGACGCAAGCTGGGCGCAGGGGCAGACCGCCGAAGACGTTCACACCTGGGTGGAGGGTGAGCTCGAGCGCATCGCCGGGGACGTGGCACGCAAGTTGCGCACCGGCCGCAGCCGCAACGACCTGGTGGCGACGGAGATGCGCCTGTACGTGAAGGACGCGACGCTTCAGCTTGAGCGCACGCTGGCCGATCTGCTGGCGGCGCTGGCGAGGCAGGCACGGCGGCACTCGCCGGTGATACTGCCGGGATACACGCACCTTCAGCCCGCGCAACCCATCCTCTTCGCGCACTATCTGCTGGCCTATTTCGAAATGTTCTGCCGGGATGGCAGCCGCTTGCGGGATTGCCGCGTTCGCGCCGATGAACTCCCCATGGGCGCCGGCGCCCTGGCGGGAACCACCTTCGCGATTAATCGCGAGCGCCTGGCGGAGGAATTGGGATTCGCGCGCGTGGCCCGCAATAGCCTGGACGTCACTTCGGACCGCGATCCCGTGGCGGAATTGCTTTTCGCCTGCTCCCTGTGCATGGTCCACCTGAGCCGCTGGGCGGAGGATTTGATCATCTATTCCTCGCCGGGGTTTGGCTATGTGGAGCTTGCCGACGCGTATTCCACCGGCAGCAGCTTGATGCCGCAGAAGAAGAACCCGGATTCGCTGGAGTTGATTCGCGGGCGCTCGGGCACTCTGCTGGGAAACCTGATGTCCATGCTGGCGGTGATGAAAGGCCTGCCGCTTTCCTATGATCGCGACCTCCAGGAAGACAAGGCCGCGATGTTTTCCGGAGTGGACACCACTTTGGGGGCGCTCGAAATCGCCGCGCGCGTGACCGCAACCCTGCGCATTCACCCTGAGCGTATGAAGGCCATGACCCAGCTCGGATTCCTGACCTCGACCGACCTTGCCGATGAACTGGTGGGGCGCGGCGTTCCCTTTGCCGATGCGCACGAGCAGGTGGGGAAGCTGGTTCGTCATTGCGCAGCCGAGGGCAAGACGTTTCAGGATTTATCGGCGGAGGAAGCCGCGCAGATCATACCGGGATGGGATTCAGACTTGCATGATGTGGCTACGTCAATGGATCGGTCTGTGGCGCGCCGCAATGTGACCGGCGGCACCGCTCCCAAACAGGTGGCGCGCCAGATCGCACGCGCCGAACAGCTTGTCGAGGAATTGCGGAACAGGCTTAAATGAGAAGGGTAGCGCGGACCTACAGACCAGACGCGCTACGCCTGCTCCTCGGGCGTGTCATCGCCGGGAAAGCGGAATCCATTTTGGATTCACGGAGAGATTAGCGGAAGCGAAGAACGAGCGATGGAAGGAAAGGCACGGAGCTTTTATGGACCTCAAAACCTTACTCGAAACACCTCCATGGGATTGGCCGGAAGATGCCGGGCATTTGCTTCTTACGACCTTAGTTGATAAGCAGGCTAGTGGATCTGACCGGCTCATCGCCGCCGAGCTTGCGGGTGATTCACCCGTTATGGACGACGAGTTGGCAGAGGCCTTACTGGCGATTGCCGGTAGTCGTGAAGAGCCCGAGGCCTTGCGTGCCCAAGCTGCAATTAGCCTGGGGCCAGTCCTGGAACAAACCGACCTCGATGGGTTCGATGATCCGGATGATGTACCCATTACCGAGCAGACGTTCCATGCCATCCAGGATTCGCTCCACAGGCTTTACCTCGATGAGAGCAATACCAAGGAATTACGGCGACGAATTCTGGAGGCGGCTGTGCGCGCCCCCCAGGATTGGCACAGGAGCGCCGTCAGCGCTGCGTATTCCAGCGGAGACAAAGACTGGATGCTGACGGCGGTATTTGCGATGAGCAGAGTTCGCGGTTTTGATGATCAGATCCTGGAGGCACTCGAAAGCACCGACGCCGAGATTCACTTTGAGGCAGTTAACGCGGCGGGCGTCTGTGGACTAGAAGCTGCGTGGCCGCACGTCGTCGCCCTCGTCAGGACCCCATCAACCCCCAAGCTCTTGCTGCTTGCCGCTATCGAAGCCGTCGGCAACCTCCATCCGCAAGAGGCAGGGGAGATCCTGGCAGACTTGTCTGAGTCTCCTGACAGAGAGATCGCCGAGGCGGCCGCCGAAACCATCGACATGGCTCTGGCAATGTCCGGCGAGATAGACGATCAAATGGATAATGATGGAAATTGGATCAACTGACTTACGCCTTGACCACTTCCGTCCGCACCTTGTCAAAATCCATTCTTCCCAAACCACGATCCTGCGCCAGCTTCAGATAGCGCAACTGGCTGGGCTCGATGTCCCAATAGGCCTTGGCCACGTAAGCGTCCAGGGCCACGGGATCGGTCCCGGCCACCAGCGTCTTCTTCAGAAGCACGTCGGCCAGGCTGCCGCCGGTAGGTCCGTTGCGGATAAGCACGCGGTAGGCGTCGATCAGCGTCAGGGTGGGACGCATGGCGTCGGCAAGGTCGGCCAGGCTTTCGTGGATGCGCTGGTGAAGCCGGTTGCGCGCCCCGCCCAGAATCCCATACCAGTTCTTCATTCCCAGGGTGACGCCCGTCAAGCTGTGAGACTTGGCCACGGGAAAGTTGATCATCTTGTCGGCGGCGATGAAGGGTTCGAGCACGGGCCATTCGCCCAGAACGTCGCCACGCAGGTTGACCTGGTGAAACAGGCGCTCCTCCGGCAGCACGATTACCGCACCCTCGTCGCCGGCGGCGCGGGCAATTCCGCTGCGCTCAAAGCAGCGGTGAGGTTCATTGCAACTTACGTCGGTGACAGTCACTTTCCGGGCGCCCGCATCCAGGCACTGCCGCACCATTTCCGCCACGGCCAGGGGATTGGTGTTGGCAGCTTGCTCGGGAGTGCGATCCCACCCAATATTGGGCTTAATCACCACCACATCACCGCGCGCAATGAAGCGCCCGATGCCACCCAACCCCTCCAGCGCCTTCCGCACCAGGGCCCGGGGGTCTTCACCCTGCGCGACCACCATTTCCGGATAGCGGATGTCGTCCGGCACGGTGAATCTGCGGGCGAGCGTCAGTGGGGCCGCATCCTGCGGACGGCGACTCCGGCTGCTCAGCCACAGTGCCGCGGCCGCCGCAGAAGCGCTTAGGCCTCCTACACGCAGGAGTTTTACGAGCATTTCGCGCCGGGGCGTGGAGTTCGGTGCGGGTTTTTCAGGATCGTGCCGGGTATCTGCCATGTTCAGGGTGCCGGGCTGCCAATTCGCTTACCGGGCATTCGATGATTTTCTCGAATTGGCAATCGTATTGCCCTCTACTCCCTTGAGATGAGTGAGCAAATGGGGTTCCAAAGCACGGGCCGGCAAGCGCCAAAGGCAACCTGGACGCTGCGCCTTATCTTGTCGCTCATCGGATTCACGGCCGTCGTCGCCCAAGTCATGCTGATGCGCGAGTTACTGGTGGTCTTCTATGGCAACGAACTCGCGCTGGGGGTGATGCTGGCCAACTGGCTCCTGTGGACGGCGCTCGGCGCAAGCTTGCTCGGGCGAGGGCCGGTGCGCGTCATCCATCCGCGAAAACTCATAGCGGGCCTTCAGGCGCTGCTGGCTTTGGCGCTGCCCCTCACCCTGCTGGCCGTGCGGGCCAGCAAAGGCTTTTGCCAATCGGTCCCAGGGGAAATCCTCGGGCCCGTGCCAATGTTCCTGACCTCCTTCGTAACGCTCAGTGCTTTCTGCTTAATCTCCGGCGGCCTGTTTGCGGCGGGCAGCCGGTTGTTGGCGGAGATGACCGGCGCTTCCATCGCCACGGCCACGGGCGCAGTGTACCTGCTGGAAGCAGCAGGCTCGGGAATGGGCGGCTTGGTCGCCGGCCTGGCGCTGGTACGGCTGGAGAACCCGTTTGAGATTACGGCGCTTCTGGGCTTGCTGAATCTCCTTGCGGCTTGGGCGCTTGTCGCCCCCATCAGCGCATGGCGCCGGACTCTGACCGCATGCTTTGGAGTGATGGCTGCTCTGGTCCTCATGGGCGGTTACGAACTCCAGCCCCTTTCGCTTGCCCGCTTGTGGCGTGGCTATCACCTGGTGGCAGCGCAGAATTCCGTCTACGGCAGCCTGGCCGTGGTGGAGACGGGGGAGACCCGGAGCCTTTTTGAGAACGGCTTGATCGTCATGACCGTGCCGGACCCCTCGGCCGCCGAAGAGGCCGTGCATTTTGCCCTGCTCGAACATCCGGAACCTCACAGCCTGCTGTTGATTGGCGGTGGCGTGAATGGCAGCGTCGGTGAGGCGCTGACCCATCCCAGCCTGGAGCGCCTTGATTACGTCGAACTTGATCCGATGATCTTTGACATCGCGGCGCAGTACTTCCCCGCAGCGTGGGAGAAGATCCGGGGCGATTCACGCGTGCGGGTCCACGCCATGGACGGGCGGCGGTTCCTGAAGACAACAGCGAATTCTTTTGACGTCATCATTGTGAACCTGCCTGACCCGCACACGGCGCAACTCAATCGGTTCTACACGGAAGAGTTCTATCGCGAAGCCGCCGCCAAGCTTCGGCCGGGCGGAATCGTGTCGTTCCAGGTGACCTCATCGGAGAATTACATCAATCAGGAGTTAGCTGACTTTCTCCGTTGCCTTGAGCGCACTTTGCGCCAGGTGTTTCCGGAAGTCACCGCGATCCCGGGCGACACGGTCCATTTCTTCGCGGCGGCAAAACCGGGAACGCTGACCTCCGATCCTCAAGAACTCCTGCGGCGGTTGCGGGCACGCCATTTACACACGCAGTATGTGCGGGAATACTTTTTGCCGTTTCGTATGTCACCGGACCGCATGCAGGACTTGCAACTGCAAATCGAGCCGTTGCCTTCAACGCCGGTCAATCGTGACTTCGCGCCGGTGGCCTATTACTTTGACGTGGCGCTGTGGAGCGCACCCTTTCACCAGGCATCAGCACACTGGTTCGAATCGCTCGCCAGCATGAGTTTTAAGCGGCTTCTTGTGGCCACCTTGCTGGCGCTTGCAGCGCTGGTCCCGCTTCTGTGGTGGTGGCCGGTCGCACCTGGCGATAAGCCGGCAGCCCGCGCACGCCGATCAGCAGCCTTCGCGGTGGCGATGGTGGGGTTCACGGAATTGGGTTTGGAAATTCTCCTGCTGTTGGGTTTTCAGGCGCTCTATGGTTACGTTTACCACGAGCTCACCATTCTAGTGGCGCTATTCATGGTAGGCGTGGCGTTGGGCAGCGGGTTGGCGCTCCGTTCGGCGCCGAGCCCGGGCCGCACTTCGATAGGGCGGGATTTGCGGCTCCTCGCGGGGCTGCAGATCCTCTTGGCGGTGTCACCGTTGTTGCTCTACGGGCTATTCATTCGACTCGGCCACCTGAGCAGCGCGGGTGGCCAACGCGCCGCGAGCGAAATCCTGTTCCCCGCCTTGGCGCTGGTGGCGGGCTTGCTGGGTGGCTTCCAATTCCTGCTGGCCAGCCGCGCTTATTTTGGCAACTCGTCTGAAAACGGCCACTCGCCCGGCGTGCTTTATGCCCTGGACCTTGCCGGCGCCTGCGCAGGGGCTCTGGCGCTGACTGTTCTGCTGATTCCCGTTTACGGATTTCTACGCACAGCAGCGCTTATGGCTGCGGTGAACTTAGCCCCGGCCGTGATGGCTGTTGCGGCCGGCTGGTCAGAGAGCGGGTAGCGCGGGGAAACGTAGCGAAGAGTTATTCGGCTCCGAGGCGAATTACTCTGCGGTACTTTCCCCGTGCACGAAAATGAATCAGACGTACCGATGAGTAATTTTTCTCGGAGAAAAATAACTCATCGCTACGCCGCTCAAGGGACACCGCAACTCTCGACTTCGATGCGGACATTGGATACTCGGTCCACATGGAGCAGCCACTCGGGAATTCGACCCTGCTTCCATTCAAATCGCCCCACAAAATCGCCCGAGATGTGTTTAGCTTTCGATTGGAACGGCGGACAATAGTACACGGCCAGAATCGCCTTGAACCCTGGATCGGCGGAGGCCGCGTCGGTGGGCCGAATCGCTATTGCTTTCTTACAGTTTGGGCTCGAAAGATCGGTATACTGGATACCCTTTTCAAAATTGCCACGGATTGAGAGATATTGCCCGTTGAGCTCGGCAGCAGAGGCTATTACCTGACAAACGTCGAACTGTTTCGGCGTCTCGGATCCGCTCCTTACGGGAAGGCTTGCGAGAGCAGCCACCACGGCCACCGTAATGATGACAATGCGCCCGGCTGTCATTGGCAGCCTCCCCCGATCGCAGCCCACTCAGCGCACCAATGGTTCGTATCCGGCGGAAACGGTGTCAGGAACATGTGAAAAAATTGCTTTTACCGATTTCAGCACTACGCATTTTCAATACTTTACATTGTGGATAACGGGTCCAAATTCAATTTTTTCACATGTTCCAGGTACCGTTTTTCTTCCCAAAGATGAATGTTAAAAACCGGCGGAGCAGTGCCGTTACGATTCGTGCGGTTTACCTAGCCAGCGCCATAATCCATCAAAAACTTTGGCAAACTCCGGAAGAGCACCGAGGCGGTGGAGAGCGCGAATCTTGTGCAGTGCCTCAGTTTGATGTAGCGGCGGCTTCACGCCGCCATTTGGCGAGGTGAACTCGCCGCTACAAATTCAAACTGAGACACTACGGAACCGTGGGGAGCGCGGTTACTCCCTGGGCGAGAAACGCGCCGGGCTTCAGAAAGGAAACGGGTAGGGGGCGGTTCGCGAACCGCCACTACTATAAACCGCGCAGGCTGGTGGTGTGCGGAATGACGGTAATGAGTGCGCGGTCTTGGTCTCCAAAGGCCCAGGTGACCACCAGGGCGGGACGGGATTTCGCCGCCATGCCGAAAATCGATCAGCCAGACCTCACCGCAGCGGGCGCCGTGGGCCGAACGCCGTTCGGCCCCACGCCCTATGCCCTTCCATGGGCAAATTGTTGTTTTCGTCTCGAAATTTGCGATGGGTCAGAATTTTTCTTCCTACCGGTAGGAAATGGTCACCTATTTAACTTGACAATAGCTAGCCCAGTCTGATATATTTCAGGGTTATGCCGCTGTACGCTACACTGACCGGCTTCCCGCCGTCCTTTTCCCCTCCCCATGCGAACGGTCCCACAAGCGCGCCGCGGCCCGGGCAGGTTATCCGCCTGACCCAAACAAAGGAGAAAAAAACATGAATCTGATCAAAAGAGAATCCAGCCCGGCGCAAGCCAAGGCCAACCGCGCCAATAGTCTGCTTTCCACCGGCCCCCGCACGGCGCGAGGAAAAGCCATCTCGAGCCTCAATGGATTCGCGACACGCCGGCTCTCCGCCACCGACGCGCTCAATATAAAGGTCTTGGGCGAGGAGCCGGAGGATTTCGAGACCCTCCATCGTAATTTGTCCGCCGCCCTGCGGCCGCGCGACGCCTGGGAGTCGGCCTGGGTCGAGGACATCGCCATGCTGCGCTGGCGGCGCTGGCGCTTGCAGCGGGCGGAGGCCGGAATCCTGGCGGCGCGGAAGCTGAAACTCGAGATCGAGCGGCAGCGGCTTGCACTGTCCGTGCAAACGGAAGGCCCCGAAAACCCGTTCGCGCTTCAGGCCTACGGCTACTGTAGCCTCCG
>PLWR01000323.1:9953-11284 GCA_003165615.1 Acidobacteriota bacterium
TGATCGGGAAGCGCTTCTGGCCGCGGTGGACAAGGAAATCTCAAGATTCAAGCAGCTTCTGGAACTCTATCGGGCGGAACACCTGGAGCGAAACGCATCCCGCGAGGACGCCGAGTTGCTGCTGCCGACGGCCGAAATGGATAAGGTCATCCGTTATGAAACTCACCTGGAGGATCAGGTCGAACGCAAACTACGCCAGTTCTACGCCCGGCGCCGGGAGCCTCAACTGTCCGAAGCCGATGCCCTGCCCGCCACCAAGGCGGAACCTGAGGGCGGCGAAGCGGCCTGCCATGCCGCCGCGGCATGAAGATGCACCCGGCCATTTGCGCATTGCCTCCGACCGCTCTACGCACGCCCAAAGGGCACGGCAAGGAGGCCAGCCTTTGATTTTCGATGCTACTGCACACCCCTTACCCTCGTCAGTTTCACGGAGACATTACGTCCATGAAACCCTCAAAACGGCCATTAAAGACGAAGCCGCTAGATCATTGAAAACAAAGGGTCGGAAGCGTGAATTTTCCCTATGGCGAAGCCGCTAGCTTACTGAAAAAAGGGGAGTTACAAAAAATGAGGGGGACACGAAGTCATGGTGACAATATGTCTTTCTTGCACGCGGTGAATAACGCCTAGCCTTAACCGGTAAGGCCCCACGCGGAAGCGGACCTATTAATCTTAGAGATATTGCTAAATACTCGATTATTCAAAATTTGGTCTGATGACGAGATGGAGATTGCATCCCTAACGTTCGGGCTACAACCTATTGACGGCGGCCTCGCCTTGCGGATCAAAATCACCCATCGCCAATCACAGATCAGGAGTTCTGCCCTTCCACCAGTTGCTTGGCGCGCTGGGCGGCGCGGACCACGGCTTTGATCAGGGTGACGCGCAGGCCGCCTTCCTCCAGCTCCAGCAGTCCATCGATGGTGCAGCCCGCCGGCGTAGTGACCATGTCCTTCAATTTGGCCGGATGCTCGCCCGTGTGCAGCACCAGTGAAGAAGCGCCGAGCAGCGTTTGCGCGGAAAGCTCCGTGGAAAGCTCGCGCGGCAGGCCCAGCTTCACGCCTGCTTCCGCCAGCGATTCAATGATGAGGTAAACATAAGCGGGGCCGGAAGCGGAAAGGCCGGTGATGGCGTCCATGTGCTTCTCCTCCACCACCACGGTGCGGCCCATGGCCCGGAAGATTTCCTGCGCCAGCGTCACGTCGTCGGGAGTCGCGTGGGGGCTGGCAGCAATGGCCGTCATGCCCTGGCGGATGAGGCAGGGGGTGTTGGGCATGGCGCGTATGACGCGCGCCGGGCGCCCGATTTCGCGCTCGATGAGCGCCGTGGTG
>PLWR01000563.1 GCA_003165615.1 Acidobacteriota bacterium
CGATGCCGTTATCTAATCAGACCTGATTTGTAGGTCCGCGGTTCGTCCCTGGGTGCGAGGAAACGCCGCGGACCTACAAAACAGGTCCGCGCTACTTCTGCTTAGATGCCCGGCGAAAGAAGAATTTGTGCGATGCGTTGAATCTGGGCGCTCGAGCCGCGAAATGCCCAGACCTGCGATTCGTCATTGCAGCGGGTGCGTCCCGTGCCGGACCCGATTGCGGGGCTGTGGTATTCAAGCTCGCTGAAGGGGCCTTGATTACTTTTGATGTTGCAAGCCTGGGTGGAGTAGCCAAAGTCCCCGGTGTTATCCCAGGGGACGTCCACGTACTCGCCGGAAGGGTTCACGAAGAAATTACGGATCACCAGCGCCGACTGGTCGCCCGTCCGATAGAGGTAACCCACCCGCCCGGCAGTCGCCACCGCCCGAATTCCAATTTTGTCTTCACCCGCAGCGCGCATTTTGTATTGGATGAGCCGATCGCCTACGGCAAGGTCATCGGCCGAAACCGATCCCATGATGACGTTCGGCTGGGATTTCGAATACGTGGGAATCCACATATCGCCGCCGTGAGGGAGTTGCAGCAGGTTCCAAAGCCCCACGCGGTCCGGGCAGTCCGCGTCCGCTCCCAACAACTCCAGCGAAGTGAGCAGGGTGTACCCAGCGTATTCCACGTCCAGGGAAAGTCGCTCGTAGCGAAGAGGATTGAGTGCAGGGCTTATCGATTTGCTCATCCGCAAGCCAACCTCGCGCTGGGACCGCGACAAGGTGAGACGGAGTTCGTTCACCAA
Source organism: Acidobacteriota bacterium (assembly GCA_003165615.1). Next base: position 792 of record PLWR01000563.1, read on the forward strand.
TTGCGGCCCTTCGGCCTTTGCCTCCAATCGATAGTTGCCCGGATCAAGCTGGCGTTGCTGCCAGTACTTGTCGAGCTTGGGAAAGTTGGGGAAGAAAATATCCGCCTCAGGCGCAAGCCACGTGCGGTCGCCGCCAGAGTTGTGCCACGCGTCGCTCTCGAAAAATGCCCGCGCCGTTTCCACCGACGCGAGCGCCGAGTTCGTCCAGAAAAAATTCTCCCCGCGTTGCGGAGCAAACAGCCCAAGTATCCGCCCCCCGTGCGGCAGAATCAGAACCTTGCTGCCGTCGGGACTCTCATAAAGCGCCGTGGGCTTGCCAACGGCATTAAGCGTTTGCACAAGATTTTTCATCGCAAGCGCACTCCTTCTATGACTTACCCATCGCAATCTTTGCCGATTGCACGGCCTCGACGTACCTTCGGCCGTTCGCCGCGATCACCTCAATATTTCCTTTTCGCAGCGCATCCGCATCCAGTATCCCCTCGCCCACGCCCACCGCGGTGGCGCCGGCCCGGATGTATTCCGGCGCTAGATCGAGATTGATTCCCCCCGTGGGCAGGAAATCAATTTGCGGGAAGGGGCCTTTGAGAGCGCGAATATACTTGGGCCCACCCGCCAGTCCACAGTGAAAAATCTTCACCAGGTCGGCGCCCGCTGCCCAAGCCGTGACAACTTCGGTGGGGGTTAGAGTTCCGGGAATCGATATTTTGCTGTAACGGCGCGTCATCTCGACCACGCGAGAATCAAATATGGGAGAAACAATGAATTCCGCCCCCGCCAGCAAAGCGGCGCGACAGGTAGCGGCGTCAAGGACCGTGCCCGCACCCAGCAGGATCTTGTCGCCAAAACGTTCCGAAACGTTTTCCATGATCTGCAGAGCCTTGGGAATGGTCATCGTAATTTCTACTGTGGCAATACCCGCGCCCATAATCCCTTCCACGGCACAGAAGGCCTCTTCCGATGACGCCACACGGACAACCGGCACGATGCTGATTTTGCGAAACAGTGCGAGCGCTTTTTCTTTGGTCCAGGAAATGGTCATGCTATCCCCGCTTTCTCGCCATACGGATGGAAATGCTGGACTTCACAGGGTGCGGAGAAACTCATCAGCACTGTCATTCTGAGCCCGCTTTTTGGGCGAAGAACCCCCGTAGTTACTCCGTTCGCACACCCCAAGAACTGCCGGGGTCCTTCGCTTCGCTCAGGATGACAGCCAGGTTACTTCCGCGCCCCTCGACGCGGCTCACGAGCATCCTCAAGGTTGCAAACTCCGCCGGAGGTCAGCGGTCGCCTGATCGATGGACGCGGCTTTTCCGCTGAAGGCGAGCGCCATGATCAACAAGCCGGTCAGGGTATCTTCGGCAAAAGGGGCCAGCCGGTAATCCGTTTGGAAGCGCTTCTGTATGACCTGCCGCAGCGCCTCGAGTTTGCCGATCAACCCGCCGGAAAAGACCAGTTTCTGCCACGAACGCTCCGGCCAGATCCGCAGGGCGCAGTCATAGTAACGATCCGTCATGTTGTTGAAAGCGGCGCGAAACAGGTTCCCCACCGTTAGATTATCCTGCCGGATATTGGAGATGGTACCCCGATCCCCAAAGGGACTGGCAAAAAAATTCAGATCCACACCCAAATCAGCATCCGCGACGTGCAGGGCTTCTTGCGCAATATACGACCATGGATCTTGCAGGTCGATCTGCTGGCCTCTTGCCAATTCTGTCAACAGGTCAACCAGCACGTCGAGGGCGCGTCCGGCAGGAATATGCGTGAAGGTGTTCAGAAATGTTCCGTCGAAAAACGGCCGACTCTGATAGTCGCCCAAGGTCAAGCCCGAAGTCAGGCGGCTGACCTGCGAACCCGTGGAGATGTTCAGTGAAAGCTCACCCATTTCCAGCAACGCCCCCAACAGGGCGCATTGATAATCCCCGACGGGGGTGTAGCACGGCACGGAGCGTGCGCCGAGCTTCAGGTGGGCGACGATCTCGCCGTGTTTGCGCAGCCTTGGCCAACGCATGCGGCTAAGCCCCAACTCTGCGATGATCTCCTGATGCCAGTCCATTGTCTCCAGGTTGAGCAGCCCGTATGCCATGGCGTTGGAGGATTCGGCGCTCGGTGAAGAGCCACAAAGTACACTGAGCACAAAGTCCGGTATGGACGCGGCAATCAGGTCAGGCTCCAGCTCTCCCCGCTCCGCCATCCAGAAAAGAAAATTGCTGGGCGTTCCCGGCCTCAACTCATTGCCAATTTGCTTTCGCTGCTCACCGGTGATTCGTCGGGTCAACACATCAAAGTATGTACCGGCGCCGGAGGGATGCGGCATCATGGCGCGCTGATCACGCCAAGTCAGGCAGGGTGAGAGGATCCTGCCTTGCGCATCCATCAAAACCATCCCGTGCATCTGGGTACACATGACGATTCCGGCGCAATCCGGCGCAGCGGCGAACAGTGTGCCAACCAGGTTCTGGAAAACCGAAATTATTTCGTGAGGGTCGAACTCGCAGAAAAGAGGGTTGGGGCTCGCAAGTTGATTGGGAAAGGGCAGGCGGTGAATATGCTTGAGCTGCCGCGCCTCCAGGTCCAGCACGGCGCCTTTAATAAACGAAGTTCCCAGGTCAATTCCAATAAATGTCATCGGCTTCCCGCAAGGAAGGTTCGTTACGATGGGCAAGAAAAAGCCGCGGACCTACAAGACAGGTCCGCGCTACACGCTCACTGCTGCCCAAATTAGCGGGCGCTCGTGGCATTTGACGGGGCTTCGCCCCGCTGCTGTGCGGAAAGGCTCTGCCTTTCCGGCCCATCTCGCACGTTTTTTCTTCCTCCGCGCCGCGGGCTGGTTGCCGAGGGTACTTATTCTAGCGCCTCGCCCCCTTGGGAGAGAGGGAAGAAGAGTTTTCTAGTAACTATCCTCCGGCAAAGCCGGAGG
>PLWR01000243.1 GCA_003165615.1 Acidobacteriota bacterium
CCTGGAAGCATTTTGATAAGGACTCGCCACTGTTGGTGTCTGGACTGGTGGGCCCAGTCCGTCTGCGCCCGGCGGTTCGACGGCGGATCGGCACATAAGGGCGGGGGGGGACTGGAGTTTCTACATTTGTGTAACGGTACCCCGCATCCGCAGACGAATGGCGGTTGTGCATCCCCCACCCTCGCCCCCTTGGGGGAGAGGGTGGCGCGCAACCGGCGTTCTCATCAGCCGGGGCGCGCCGGGTGAGGGGGTCCCAACCCGGACATCTTCCACGATCAAGCGCCGTGGTGCATGGTGTCGGCGAGGGTTCATCGGAGGGCCCCCTGTAAACGCTGTGACGCTTCTTCCGAATCCATCTTTTATGCAATCTCGGCGCTCGCAGTGGACATGGCTTAGTGGGGTCGTAGCGATTGTTTTCGTTGGATTCACGGTCTTGACCCCCTCACCCTCTCGCCCCGGCTGGTGAAAGCGCCGGTGGCGAGCCACGCTCTCCCCCAAGGGGGCGAGGGGGTGTTTGTCACTCAATTTCGCAGCGCTCACTAGTGGGGCAAACTACCCGACCAAGGCTGGCAACACACCTTGCATGGGAAGGTCCCAAAGTTCGGTTTCAGGTTGACCTTCCCTCAGGGATTGGGTATTCCCACTCTCGCAATCCGCTCACGGCTCAATTCGCCAGTTCCCAGGATTCAGTTGGCTGCGATCTTGGATTGTGACCTGCCGCGCCCGCGCCTGCCACTGGGAGGTTAGTGGTCCACGCGCACAATATTCGACTGCGGCTTTCAGCTCCTGAACAAAAGCCGTTCCCACCAAGGCGGTCGAAACTGCAGGGTGGGCCAGCACAAACCGATACGCGAATTCCGGCAAGCTCCATGATCCCGCCGCAGCCATGGCGAGGATTCTTTCGACCGCTGACTTCAGCTCTTCCAACCCCCCAGGCAAATAGTAATATCTGTGCGTCAGGGCACCCTTGAGGAGCACGGATCGGACCACGACCCCGACGTCCTTTGATTGCGCGAGCGGTAAAACACTGGCCTCAGGTTCTCGATCAAGCACATTGTAGGCAATCTGAATGCAGTCGTATCGCCCCTCTTCCAAAGCTGCCAGGGCTGCTTCCTCCCCATACGTGGTCGCACCCAGAAAGCGGATGCTCCCGGCCTTCTGGAATTCCTGAAGAATGTCAGCCAGTTCACCGCGGCGAATATCGCCCGCGGAGACACTGTGAACCTGCATTAAATCGATCACGTCTGTCTGCAATGCCCGCAGGCTTTCTTGCACCGACGATGTTAGGTGTGTTCTCAGCGAGCCGCCGCCCTCGTTCGCATCCCCTCTTGCCGTCACCTTTGACGCGAGAATGTATTCTTTGCGCCTGGACTTCAAGGCCCAACCGATGATCTCTTCGCTAACACCGTATACGCGCGCTGTGTCGACAAAGTTGATTCCGCTATCCAGCGCTTGGTTTAACAGGTGTGCCGCATCGGCTCTCGACGGCTTCCGCAGGGTCCCTTCGGCTGCAATCCCATACTCCAGACCCAGTTCGACGGTGCCGAGCCCGATTTCCGAGACTTGGAGACCCGTCCGACCCAGGCGGCGAAACTTCATATTGCTCATGCTCCCAACTCCATCGGAGTAATCCGCGATCCAACGACGTCCCACTGCTCCTGAACTCATCGCCGAGCTTGATGTACCAAGGTAAAAGTTTCACCTTGAGCTGGCTTATGGTATTTCTCGCTCCCCGTGCAGGCAGGATTCCGGCATCCCGGCCTCGCCCAGCATCTCCGCGCCGTTGCGGTAGAAGACATCTTGGATGTCGTCGCTGCTGAGCCCGGTTTTCAAGGCGGCTCGGCGGAAAGCATCAATTTCTTCGTACATAAAAAAGGTGAGTTGAGTAGCCTCCTCTCCGTGCGCTTCCCGCATATGCGGGTCCCCGGCCACATCCCCGTAAAGTCCCTTGGGCACCACATTGACATACCGGCCCTGCTCGCACACGCGGCGCATGCGCATGCGGGTGATGGGCAGATCGCTGCCAAACAAGATGCGCCGGGGGCCGACCGCCCGAATTAGGTGCTCAAAATTCTCCGTCGAGGTGTTGGCGGAGATGTCAAACCGCATCTTGCGGGTCTCCGCCAGGACCTCGAAAGCGTTACCGACATCTTCCGGACAGTAGGCCCGTCCCACGTGAGCGATGATCACCTGGGCGCTCGGATAGCGTTGCTCAATCTCCACCATCTGCCGCAAGTTCAAGGGATCGCGCAGCCGGCCCGGGCGGGGAATATGGAGCATGGCGATCCAGCCGTGCTTGTGCAAGACCTGCAACTGGTGAGGCGGTAGGAAGTCGTAGATCTGGATATCGCTCCCGGCAATCTGGGGGTCGGAACGGGTAAGATAAACCTTCGCTCCCAGGAAATGCCCCGCCGTGATTCTCTCTTCCAGCTCGGCGGCGCTCCATTTCGGGTCAGCAAAAATCAAAGCGGGAACTTGATGCTTCAGCGCGCGCTGGCGCACGTACTCGTTGCCCCCGTCCAAGTCATCTTGCCGCGAGAGGGCCATGCCGAAAATCAGCGGGGTGACGGTCTGCGCCGGAAACATCAGACCGTAAGTCTCCTGTAAATCCTCGATGGAATTATCCACCGCCACGCGTTGCGGCCAAGTAACCGCCCGCGGCGCCTCTTCCTTTTCCCTGGATTGGAACTGGTCCAGCCAGACGTGCGTGTGAATATCAAGCAACTTGCCGGGCAGGAAACCCTGCAGGCGCTGCTGATAGAAGTCTCTGTCAATAGCCTTGACCTCGAACAAGGGGGTCATTGCTTCCTCCCGGGTATCCCACCGCCGGATGGCCGCCCTTCAGCACCGTCCCGGGCCGAAGAAAGCTCCCGCCTGGGGCGGGCAGGTGGGCCAGCCTCGTTTTCAGTGATATGACCCAAACCAACTAATACAATGAACGTTATAATCATTTTGGCAGAAAGCGCAAGAGGTTTCCAGATTTCGCTAGTTTCCTGATTTGCGAAAAAGCGCCAAAGGGGTGGCCTAGCTTTCGACCACCTTGACCACGGTCTGCTGGCTGAAGCGACGGAGTTGCACGGGATTAATACCAGCGGTCGTGTACCAAACATCGAAGTCCGAGAGCCGGCCGTAGACGGCATGGGCGTCGGCTCCCACCTTCGTGTGATCCGCCAGCAAGATGCGGCGACTGCCCCGCCGCATCATGATCTCCGTCAGCCGCGCAACATCCGGATCGCTGACGAGGCAGTTCCCATTCGTATCGACGGCATCTACACCGAGAAATACAATATCAAAATGGAGGCCCTCGAGGATCTGCTCCATCATGCTGCCGCCGATAAAATGCATCTCCGGGTTGTATTCTCCGCCCAGAATGTGAAGGCGGATGTCGGGAAACCGACTGAGCTCGGAAATTACGGCAAGGGAGCTCGTGTAAACATCGAACTTACCGCTGCTTCCCAAATGAGAGGCCAGATGAAAAGGGGTTGACCCGTCGTTGATCAGAATCGCGTCGCCACTCTTTGCTTCTTTGGAGGCGGCACGACCGATAACCTGTTTCAGCTCGAAATTGAGGGCTACCTTGCGTTGGTAAGCCGACTCCACCGTGCCCCGCAGGACACAGCCTCCGTGCGTCCGGAGGATCGCCCCCTCCGCCTCCAACTGCTCCAGATCACGGCGGATCGTCAACGCCGATATCTCGAATTTCCTGGCAAGTTCCTCAACGCTCAACTCCGTCTGCAGCGCCCGGAGGTGAGCCATAATCTGTTGCTGTCGTTGCTCAGGCTTCATAATGCACCTTTCAAGAGGCTAATATGACCGCTCAAAGTGAATTATATGTTCACACCGGAGGAAGAGCAATATCCTATACTCTGTCGGTAAATTAGTGACACTCGATGCCCCTTCGGAGAACTGGGGATCGGGCCAGAACCTCATCTACCGATAACCGAAGCGGGGAAGTGTGGGCGGCCCGTCGATATAGGATTGTCCATCTTCCCACTGAATTGTGATTTTTCATCATCATGAATCTCGATCCCACCGATAACCGAAGCGGGGGAGTGTGTCACGCGGGGGGACGTGGGACGGCCATCGTGGTCGTGGTTGAAGCGAACTCGGATGCCCGGACGCCGCCCCTACCGGGGCTCAAAATGATTGTTGTCGTGCATGCGTTCCCACGGCTGGCTCGCCGTGGGCTACATGACCACACTGCTGTCCAAATTAGCGAGCGCTCGGGGCATTTGACGGGGCTTCGCCCCGCTGCTGGGCGGAAAGGCTCTGCCTTTCCGGCCCATCTCGCACGTTTTCTCTTCCTCCGCGCCGCCGGAAGGCTATGCCTTCCGGCGGCGCGGAGGACTGGAGTTTCTACATTCTCAAAGCGCACCATCGAGNNTTGGGGGAGAGGGTGGCCCGCAACCCGCGCTTTCGCCAGCGGGGGCGGGCCGGGTGAGGGGGTCTAAAAGCAGGCGCGTTCTCCCTCGCAAGTTAATCAAAGGCCTCCGCTAGTGACGACACGATGCTCAGCCCCTTCGCGACGAACAACGCAGGCGCTTCCAGCACGATTCCGTTCGAGAAGCGCGCCACGGTATATCCCCTGTTCTTGCGTTGCGTGTCCCGGCGCGCGTCTTTCTTAGCTTGGCACGGCGGGCCGTGCACGCTACCGTCTAGCAGGCTGCGGAAAAACTCAAATGTACTGT
>PLWR01000356.1 GCA_003165615.1 Acidobacteriota bacterium
TCAACCCCTATGTCGCCCACCCGCACTGCACTCTGCCGTTTGACCATTCGGTACACTCATTGTTATAATCAAGGATTGCACTTTGTAAGCAGGAATTCGTGTAAGTAATGGCAGATCATATCCAACTAACATTCCCTGATGGAGCCACCCGGGAATTTCCGCTCGGCACGACCGCGCTGGACGTTGGAAAGTCGATTGGTCCGCGCCTGGCGGCGGAAGCGTTGGCGGCAAAGGCCGGCGACCAACTGGTTGATCTCTCCACCAAGCTGGAAGCGGATGGGCCCATTCAATTCATCATGCCTTCTTCGCCCGAGGGCCTGGAGATTTTCCGCCATTCCTCTGCGCACCTGCTGGCCGCCGCGGTGACGGAACTTTTCCCTGACGCGCATCCCGGCATCGGGCCGCCCACTGAAAACGGCTTCTATTACGATTTCTATCGCGAAAAGCCCTTCACCGAAGAGGATCTGGCCAAGATCGAGGCAAAGATGCTGGAGCTGGTCAAGGCCAACCTGCCCAATGAGCGCGTCTATTTTCCCAAAGAAGAAGGGTTGAAGCTCTTCGAGCAGATGGGCGAGTTCCTGAAGTGCCAGTTGATTCAGGAAAAGGCCGACCCGGTGTTTTCCGCATACCGAACCGGCAAGTTTCTGGACTTTTGCCGCGGACCGCACATTCCTTCCACCGGGCGCATCAAGGCGTTCAAGCTCCTGAGCGTGGCGGGAGCGCACTGGAAGGGCGATGAAAAGTCGCATCCCATGCAGCGCATCTATGGAACCGCCTTCTTCAGCCAGAAGGACCTGGATGCCTTCCTGCAACAGATCGAAGAGGCCAAGAAGCGCGACCACCGCCGTCTGGGCAAGGATCTTGACCTGTTCAGCATTCAAGACGATGCCGGACCGGGGCTGATCTTCTGGCATCCCAAGGGCGGCGTCATTCGCCGGGAGATTGAGGACTGGCTGCGCGACGAGCTGACGGCGCGCGGATACGATCTGGTCTTTACTCCCCATGCCATGCGCCTGCATTTGTGGGAAATCAGCGGCCACGCCAACTTCTATCGCGAGAACATGTTTGGGGCCATGGATGTGGAGAACGACCTGTATCAGCTCAAGCCCATGAATTGCCCCGGGCACATCCTGATTTACAAGTCGCGCGCCCGCAGTTATCGCGAGTTGCCCATGCGGCTGGCGGAACTCGGCACGGTTTATCGCTTTGAACGCTCGGGCGTGATGCACGGCCTGATGCGCGTGCGCGGGTTTACCCAGGATGATGCGCACATCTTCTGCATGCCGGAGCAACTGGAGCAAGAAGTTCAGGCCTGCGTGGAATTTGCGCACACGGTGCTGAAGACCTTCGGGTTCGATGAATATCAGGTGGAGCTTTCCGCCCGCGATCCGGGTGACCCGGAGCACTACGCGGGCACGGTGGAAGAATGGAACCTGGCGGAAGGCGCGCTGATGAACACCCTGAAGCGCATGGATATTCCGTTCAAGTACATGCCGGGCGAAGCTGTGTTCTATGGCCCCAAGATTGACGTCAAGCTGGTTGATGCCATCGGCCGGCCCTGGCAGCTCACCACCGTGCAGTTTGATTTCAACCTGCCGCGGCGCTTCGGGTTGGAGTACGTCGGCCCCGATGGGCACATGCACACTCCGGTGATGGTGCATCGCGCCTTGTTTGGATCTGTGGAGCGATTCTTTGGCGTACTGATTGAGCATTACACCGGGGCATTTCCCGTGTGGTTGTCTCCGGTGCAGGCTGTGGTGCTGCCCATCAGCGACAAGCACGCCGCTTATGCTCGCGAAGTTCTGGACGAGCTGAAGCGCGCCAAAATTCGCGCCCAACTGGATGACCGCAATGAGAAGTTGAACTCGCGCATCCGTGATTCGCAACTTCAGAAGGTTCCGTTCATGCTGGTGGTGGGTGATCGCGAGGCACAGAACCGCACCGTGGCGGTTCGCCGCCGGGATTCCGGGGACGCGGGAACCCGTCCTATCAGCGAGTTTGTAACTTACGCCCGCGAACTTATCGACACCCGCGCCGTGAAATGGTAAGCTAATCGATAGCGTTTGACCGGGTGGTCGAAGTGTCTGAACGCAACTTGTGCACTTTGGTACTTTGCTGTACTGCCGGGCTTTAGCCCGGATATGCCGCCCTTGAAGGCGGCGCTACAATTCTGGGGCAGCCCTGCGGGGCTGGGAGGGAAGATTTATCGCCGACCGATTCGCTCGAATAAATGAAAGGATTCGCGCCAAGGAAATCCGGGTGATTGATGAAGAAGGGGCGCAGCTCGGCATCATGGCTCCCTTTGAAGCCCTGAAAACCGCGAAGAGTCAGGGCTTGGACTTGGTGGAGGTTGCCCCTACGGCCAATCCTCCTGTATGCCGCATTATCAATTACGGGAAGTACCTCTATCAGCTTAGCAAGCGGCAACACGAGGCGCGCAAGAATCAGAAGTCCATTGGGCTGAAGGAAGTCAAGATGCGGCCCCGCACTTCGATTCACGATTTCGAGACCAAGCGGAACAAGGTGGTGGATTTTCTCCAGGAAGGGGCCAAGGTCAAGATCACCATTATGTTCCGCGGGCGCGAGATGGCGCATCGGGACCTGGGCTTTAAAATGATTGATCGCTTGATTGAAGAGGTGGGAGAAAACGGACAGGTGGAAGCGCGGCCGCGGCTCGAGGGTCCGAACCTGACCGCTATTCTGGCGCCTAAGAAAGCGGCGGGCAAGTCCGGGGGATCATCCCCGCGCCCTCCGTCGAGCCACGCTGGTGCGCCCGCGAACTCCCCCATCAAACCCAGTGCGCCGGTGCCGGCTTCGGCCAAGCCCGCGGGGACGCAAGGATCTTCAGGAGGCTAGATTGGCTAAGGCTAAGAAAGTTAAACTCAAACTCAAGACCCATAAGGGCGCCGCCAAACGGTTCAAGATTACCGGAAGCGGTAAAGTCATGCGTCACCATGCTTTTGCTCGCCACATCCTGACGTCAAAAGCCAGCAAGCGCAAGCGCCACCTGGCCCAGGCGGCGGAGTTAGCAGCCGCCAACGTCGGGCAGGTTCTTCGTATGCTCCCATACGGGAACTAGGAAGAAAGGTTTTAGGGCACAGGTTACAGGTAACAGAAAAAGGATTTCTTTCCTGTAACCTATAACCTGTAATCTATCACCTGTTCTTCCGGGTGCAGGAAGGCTATAGAGGCCAACAGGGTGCCTTCACTGCCCCAAAAATTCATTAAAAGGAGATAAACCCATGCCTCGAGTTAAGCGCGGAACTGTGCGCCGCGCCAACCGCAAGAAGCTTTCCAAGATCACCAAAGGCTTTTTCCTCACTAAAAGCAAGCTCTACCGCTCCATGAAGGAAGCCGCGGATAAGGCAGGGCGTTACGCCTTCCGTGACCGGCGTCGCAAAAAGCGCGATTTCCGCAGGCTTTGGATCATCCGCATCAGCGCCGCCGCGCGCTCGCATGGCCTCACTTACAGCCAGCTTATTCACGGACTGAAAGCCTTGGCCGTGGAAATGGACCGCAAGATGCTGGCGGAAATGGCCGTCAAAGATCAGTTGGCTTTCGCGGAATTGGCCAGCCGGGTGAAAGCAACCCAGACCGGTCCGCAGCGGGTAGCTGCCAGTTAGTGTTATCGGAAACGCGAATGTTGGCGGCCAACGCTGCGTCGGCGCCCCTTTAGGGGCGCATCGCCGCGGGCAAAGGTATTTGTAGGGGCGGTTCGCGAACCGCCCCTAGGCAACTGACTATGACCATCGACGAAAAAGTTAAGAAGACGCCCGCCGGACTGGGCGTCATCGACGCCGCGGGCGTGGAAGCGCTCTTCACGGAAGTGCGTGTGGCGATGGCGGCGGAGCGGGCCAGCCTGGTATCGCACGGCGCAGCGTCCGAACCCGAGCGCGACAAGTTGTGCAAAGATCTTCGTGACCGCTGGCTGGCGCGTAAGAACGGCCTTCTATCGTTTGTCGATGAAAACTGGCTGAAAGCCTCTCCGAAGGAATTAAAGCCCGCTGTCGGGCGGTATTTCAATGGCCTCCGGCAAGAGTCTGCGGCGTTTGCGATTGCCACATTGACAAAAGACGTTCCCCTGCACGTGAGTGCAACATTTGGAATCCCGGCTGAATCCCTTCGGCAAGTGAGCTCAACATTTGAAATCCAGGAAGAGAGTTTGACGGACCTGACACTGCCCGGCAACCGGCGGCCCCTCGGCTCGCTACATCCCGTCACCCAGATGCAGCGCGAGATTGAAGAAATCTTCCTCAATCTCGGATTCCGCATCGAGAGTGGGCCGGAAATTGAATCCGTCTACTACAACTTTGATGCGCTCAATATTCCGGAGAGCCATCCTTCCCGCGATGACTGGGATACGCTCTACATCGACGCAAAAACTGTGTTGCGCACCCACACCTCGCCCGTGCAAATCCGCGCCATGGAAAAATATGGGGCGCCGCTGTACATCATTATCCCCGGAAAGTGTTACCGCCACGACAGCCCCGATGCCAGCCACTCGCCCATGTTCCATCAAATTGAAGGCCTGGCCATCGCGAGTGATATCACCTTTGCCGATTTGAAGGGGACGCTGGATTTCTTTGCCAAGAAATTGTTTGGTGAAAAGATTCGGACGCGCTTCCAGCCCAGCTTTTTCCCCTTTACCGAGCCGAGCGGCGAGGTATCCATCAGTTGCATCTTTTGCGGCGGAGAAGGTTGCCGGGTGTGCAAAGAAAGCGGCTGGATTGAAGTGATGGGATGCGGCATGGTTCATCCCCAGGTGCTGCGCAACGGCGGCATCGATCCCGAAAAGTACTCGGGCTGGGCATTTGGATTGGGCATCGACCGCTTCGCCATGATGAAGTATGACATCAATGACATTCAGCTCTTCTTCCAAAGCGATGTGCGGTTCTTACAGCAATTCTGAATCACTGCAACCATGAAGATATCGGTCAACTGGCTCAAAGAATTCGTCGATATTACGAGTGCCCCCCGCCAGCTCAAGTCGGACCTTACCATGATCGGCTTAAACACCGAGTCCGTGGTTCCGGTAGGCGATGATTGGGTGCTTGACGTGGAGGTCACCACCAATCGCCCTGATTGTCTCAATCATTACGGTGTGGCGCGGGAACTTGCCACGCTCTATCGCCAGCCACTGAAAAAAGTGGAAGTCTCGGTGAAGGAGTCGGGCGGACCTGCGCTGGAAGCGGCGTCCATCGAGATTACCGACCCTGACCTCTGCGCGCGATACTGTGGCCGCGTCGTGCAGAACGTGCGCGTGGGACCTTCGCCAGACTGGCTGGTAAAGCGCCTGGAAGCCGTCGGGCAGCGCTCCATCAACAACGTCGCCGATGTCACCAATTATGTGCTGATGGAGTTGGGGCACCCGCTGCACGCTTTCGATTTGTCCCGCTTAACACAGCAGAAGATTATCGTGCGGCGCGCCAAGCCGGGCGAACCACTGCGAACTCTCGACGGGGTGGACCGCACCCTGACCCGCGATAATCTGGTCATCGCGGATGGTGCGCACCCGGTGGCTCTGGCGGGTGTAATGGGTGGGGAGGAATCGGAGATTGCCTCGACTACCCGCGCCGTGCTGCTCGAAGCCGCGTGGTTTGATCCGGTGTCGATCCGGCGCACCTCGAAATCCCAGGGGCTGCACACGGAAGCGTCACACCGCTTCGAGCGCGGCGCCGACATCCAGATGGCGCCGCTGGCCCTTGACCGCACCGCCGCATTAATTCAGGAAATCGCAGGCGGAGAAATCCTTACGGGAATGATCGACGTTTATCCGCGGCCTTGGCGCCCCCGGGAAATGGGGCTCGGGCGGAGTGAAATCACCCGCATCCTGGGCGCGGAAATCCCGGGAGGAGAAATTGAGCGCATCCTGCGCGGATTGGGATTTCAGGTCGATCGAGTGGACGGCGAAAGTTGGCGCGTTTCCGTGCCCTCGTTCCGTGTGGATGTTTCCCGGCAGGTGGATCTGGTGGAAGAGGTCGCGCGCCACGTGGGCTATGACCGCTTACCATCCCGCGCGCGGCCTGCGCCGCCCCGCGTCGAACGGGATGCAACGCGCGACAAAGTCATCACCACCGCATCCTTGCTGGCGGGGTTGGGATTTCATGAGATTATTTCGACCTCGATGGTCGATCCGGCAGAGAGCGAGCGCTTTTCCGCTTCCGCACCGGTGATTCTGGCAAACCCCTTGAGCCAGGATGCTTCCGCCATGCGCTCCTCGGCCGTTCCCAGCATGTTAAGGGCGATTCGCTGGAACCTTGACCGTGACACCAACGACGCGAAGCTCTTCGAGCTGGGCAAAACCTACAACATGAGCGCCCAGGGCGTGCCGGAAGAGCACCAGGTTCTTACCCTCGGCGCCACGGGACATCGCCGGCCGGCTTCCGTCTACGATAGTGAAGCATCCCTCGACTTCTTTGATTTGAAGGGTGATCTCGAAACCATCTTGGGAGCTTTCGATATACCCGCTCTGGATTTTGAACCCTCCGCACCCGCGTATTTCCAGCCAGGAAGTAGCGGGCGCATGATTTCCCAAGGTGCCGAGTTGACAGTTTTGGGACTCATCCAGCAGGATCTGGCGCGTGATTACAAATTGCGCCAGGCGGTTTGGGTGGCGGAAATCGATTTTGAGCGGCTCCTGACTTTCCCCCTTCGCGCCCGAAAGTTTCAGCCTATTTCCAAATTTCCTGCGGTGGAACGCGATTTCTCATTGGTGGTGCCGGACAGTTTAACCTATGCCAATCTTGTTGCAGCGATCCCCGGCTTGGGGCTGATGGAGATTCGCGGGTTTAGTCCCATAGACCGTGCGGACCGCTCCAAGGTGCCCACACTTCCGGCCGGTCACTATGCCCTCTTATTGCGAGTTACCTTACAGAGCCTTACGCACACCTTGACCAGCGATGACATTGGAGCACTTAGCCAACGTTTGCTAGCGTTGTTGCAAGGATTCGGAGTGGAACTGCGGACCTAGCCCGGATTATTCATGAGGGACGCCCGTGAAAAGCAGCTTCAAGAACGTTTCTCACAGAGTTCACAGAGTGATAAAGGTATCGGTATCCTCGAACCACTTGACCACAGAGTGCACAGAGAATATCTCGGGGATCTCTCCGTGGTCTCTGTGCGTTGTCTCTGTGACCTCTGTGAGAAATTCTTTGCCTGTCTCCAGCCTTCCGGGAAATTCATGAATAATGCGGGCTA
>PLWR01000318.1 GCA_003165615.1 Acidobacteriota bacterium
CTAAAGCCCCGCCCTTCCATCCCCGACAAAATAAGATCGCTAACTTCTGCAACTAAACACTAGGGAGAAGCCAGGAGTTAGAAGGGAGAAACCAGGAGCTGAAAGTTGGGAATCAGAAGCCGGGTTAGAGAAATGGTCATCCTCACTTCTAACTTCTAAATTCTGACTCCTGCTCTTAACCCATGTTCTCATCTCGCACCAACTGGCCGCTCGCTCCCAACCGCCTCTCGGAACTCCTGCGCGAGCGCCGGGAACGCGGCTTGCCTGTCCTGGACCTGACGGAATCCAATCCCACGCATTGTGGCCTCTCGCTCGACGGGGAAGAGATTCTTGCCCCGCTCGACGATCCCCGCGCCCTGACCTATCAGCCCGACCCGCGTGGCCTGCTTGTGGCGCGCGAAGCGGTGGCGGAATACTACTCGGAGCCCGGCGTCGAGCTCGACCCCGACCAGATCTTCCTCACTTCCAGTACCAGTGAAGCTTACTCGTTCGTGTTCCGGCTGCTCGCCAACCCGCGCGACAAGATCTTTGCCCCCCAGCCGAGCTATCCCCTCTTTGATTTTCTCGGCGCCTTGAATGACGTCGAGGTGGTTCCCTATCGCCTGGTTTACCACGACGGTTGGCAGGTGGATTTGCCAGAGCTTGCATGGCAATGGGATTCGCACCCTCGCGCCGTGCTGGTGGTCCACCCCAACAATCCCACCGGGTCCTACATACAAAAGCGCGAACGGGCTCGAATGATTGAGCTTTGCCAGCAATACCAGTCGGCCATCATCGCCGATGAAGTCTTTGCTGATTATGGCTTCGCTGCGGACGCGGAACGAGTGCTGACCCACGCGCAGAACACCGAGGCCCTTACCTTCACCCTCAGCGGGCTATCGAAGATCTCCGCCCTGCCGCAAATGAAGTTGGGTTGGATTGTGGTGAGTGGTCCGGAAGAATTGCGCAGTGAGGCTCAGGCGCGCCTGGAGGTGATTGCCGACACTTACCTTTCCGTTAGCGTGCCGGTGGCTCTGGCAACGCCGGCGTGGCTTGCGCACCGGCACACCATCCAGGCGCAAATCCTGGAGCGGGTACGAGCCAATCTGCGCAAGCTGGATGAACTGCTCACCCCCGGCCTTACCGTTACCAGGTTAAAAGTCGAAGGCGGGTGGTATGCCATTCTCAGAGTGCCTTCCACGCGCAGCGATGAGGATTGGGCGGCGGACTTGCTCACCGAAGAGGGCGTCTTCGTGCATCCGGGACACTTCTACGATTTCCCCTCCCCAGGCTTTCTCGTCCTGAGCCTGCTGCCTGCCCCCGCAATCTTCGCCGAGGCGATGGGCAAAGTCATTTCCCGAATCTGCTCCGAAAGCTGACCGGCGGAGAGATTCATAACATTGGATTGATTTGGATTTATAGCCCTCGCCCCCTTGGGGAGAGGGTGGACCGCGACCGGCGCTTTCATCAGCCGGCGCGGGACGGGTGAGGGGATCGCCGAGGAGCGAGGCAAAAGTAATTTCCCAGCATCCCTGATGTGAACTGCATTGCCTTTACGGCAACACCCTCTTGGGAAGCAGCCCGCGCACTCGAAACCAATTCTCCAACAGCTTCGGCCACGTGGACAACACGGGATCGTCCAGCGCCAGGCCCACGCCGTGCAAACCGTGCTCGTAAATATGAAGTTCAGCGGGAACGCCCGCCTTGCGCAGGGCGGAGAAGAAGGCCACGCTGTTTTCCACGGGAACCGTCGCGTCGTCATAAGTGTGGTAGATAAACGCCGGCGGCGTTTTCGGCGTCACATGTTTCTCGACTGAAACCAGGGCGGCCTGGCTGGGATCGGGATGCGCTCCCAACAAATTTCCGCACGACAGCGCGTGCATGAAGGGTTCGGAACAGGTGATCACGGGATAGATGAGGACCAGGAAATCCGGGCGCGAACTCATGCGGTCAATGCTGTCGCGGGGAGAGGCTTTGCCCGCATCGAAGTGTGTTGCGGCCATCGCTGCCAGATGCCCTCCGGCGGAGAATCCCATGATGCCAATTTGATTCTCGTTGAGGTTATAGAGTGAGGCGTTGGAACGAATGTAACGCAAGGCGCGTTGCGCGTCGAGGAGTTGCACGGGATAGTGGTACGTCGGCGCAAGGCGATATTTCAGAACAAAAGCGGCAATCCCCAGGTTGTTCAACCACTCCGCCACTTGGCGGCCCTCGTTGTCCATTGAAAGCGCCATGTAACTGCCCGATGGACAGACGAGCACCCCCGGCGTGGGTTGGTGAGAGGAAGGCAGATAAAGGATAAGCGCCGGAGTATCGTCCGGGCCCGCACCCTTGGCCATGGGCGCTGCCAGGGGCCAAAGGGGAATTTGGTTATCCTGCTGGCAGGGCGCGGGAGCCACGAGAATCAAACACGCCGCTGCCACCAGGCAAATCGACAATATCCATGGTTTTGGGCAGATATCGTTCACATCCCCTCCCGTCCTCAATCGCCCGGCTATATTGCTTCCTCCCCTTCCTACCCCGAACCTCTTTGTGCCGCATTGACGAGCTTGCGTACCGGTTCAACAATCATCAGCAGCATTTCCGCGTGAGGTTTGGCGGCCAAATCCAGCAGCACGAACTGCTCCTGCACCCAAGCTTGAGGGGCAGGCTTGCCGGAGTCAAGGTAGTCTAACGCCTCCAACCCGGCCCCGGCTACGGCGGACAGGTCTTCAGCCACGGGAATATCTTCCTCGAGAAGTGCCGACTGCTGCAGAAGAGGGAGCAGTTCCTCGCGACTATCGCGCCAGATGATGAGTTGTTTGCGCACCGCGTCTTTATTGGCGTTGAGATGATCGACCCGGCCGGCAAAAATCCGCGCCTTTTCACTCTCTGGTCGCACGGCATCCACCAGGCGGTTGAGCGGTGTGAGACTGGTGTAGTTGCGCGCGTTCCGGCGTTGAAGGTACTTGACGGGCTCCAGCACGTCAGCCAGCGTTGCGAGCGCCTTGGGTGACTGCGTCCCCGCCAGGCGGGCAAGCATCCGCGAGTAGCTGGATTGATGCGTCACGCCCACCCCTTCGAGTTCGCGGCTGACGACTTCGAGCCGCCGATACATGGAATCGATATCCTTCACATCCTGGGGAGACCAGAATCTTTCGGCGATGGCGGCGGCGGAGGGCCAGATGCGCGAATCGATATTTTCCGGCGTTGCGAACTCGCTCCACATGCAAGCTTCGCCGCCCAGTATGCGGGAGGCCTGCTCAGGTGTAAGTCCCGCAGCGGCGCCCGCCAGGGGATCGACTTGGTAGTAGTCCGCGGGCGCCAGCGCCAAGTTGAGGTAATAGCCATGGGAGAGAATGCTCATGTAACCCCGTCGCGCCGTCTGGGCCAGAGATTCCGGCCCGCGCCAGGATTGCACGACAATGTCGTGGGGGAGGTCGGGGTTGAAAATCTCGTCCCAGCCGATCATTTTCTTGCCGTGTTTCTGGACAATGGGCAGCAGGTGACCATTGAAGTAAAGCTGCAGGTCGGCGTTGTCCTTCATCCCGTGCGCCTGCTTGAAAGCCACGACCGCGGGGTTCGTGTCCCACTGCTTGCCATTGACCTCATCACCGCCGACGTGGAAGTACTCATCGGGAAAGAGTGCGGCCATCTCGCCGATCAGGCCATCGAGAAAAGTGTAAGTTTCCTCGCGGGTCGGGTCCAGGGTGGGATCGAAGACGCCCCATTGGCGCTCAATCTGGTACGGGCCGGGGCCGCTGGCGATTTCCGGATACCCCACACACCAACTCGTCGTATGGCCGGGCATGTCAAATTCCGGGACGACGCGAATGCCGCGGCCGCGCGCGTAAGCGATTAACTCGGTAATCTGCGCCTGCGTGTAATAGTGGCCGTCCGAGCCGAATTCGTGAAGCCTGGGATGTACCTTGCTCTCGATACGAAAGCCCTGGTCGTCGGTGAGGTGAAGGTGCAGCACATTGAGTTTTACCGCGGCCATGCCGTCCAGGTTGCGCTTCAAAACCTCCGCGGGCATCCAGTGGCGCGAGGCATCAATCATTAATCCACGCCAGGGAAATCGCGGACGGTCCGCGATGCGCACAGCGGGGGCGCTGAATCCCTGCGCGGCGGGCTCGACAAGCTGGAGAAAAGTTTCCATCCCCCGCAGCGCGCCGACCGGGGTGGCAGCCGTGAGGCGCGCCTGTTGCGGCGTGATGGCGAGTTGATAGGATTCATCTTCTTTCACCGACTGCACTTCCTCACCCGCATGGTCGCAATGGACCACCAGGGCAGCTTTGCCAGGGTCGCTTTGGCGCCCGTCCGCAAAGGTAATTCCGGTTTGTAGCGAAAGACGATGAATCAAACGGGCAGCAGCGGCCTCAAGCCGCGGCTCCTGATACCCCTCCAGCGTCACCCGGAAGTTTTCGTCGATCACCAATCGGCCGGAGCCGGGCTCGATCTCCGCCGGCTGCGGCATCAGGTTGTAAGTTTCAGCCTGCGCGGGTTGAACGCCTGGCAGGAGGGCCGTGATGATTCCGGCCAGAACAATTTGCATCAGACCTTTCATTTTCACCCTGAGTGGTTGGGGTTGACCACTGCTGCAATCCCTTCACCCTTCACCGCGACCGGGTGCTGGGGTCACTGGGAATGGAATCCCCTTGGAAATACTCGTCATTCCCGCGAAGGTGGGAACCCACTCCCACGCGCGCGCATGACGATAGATGAACCAGCGGGCGATTGCAACCGCAGAAAAAGCGGGCCGCAGAAAAAAGGGCAGAAAAGCGAGGCATGAAAGCGTAGGTGGTGGGTCAGTTTGAATCCCGTGCCAGGCATTCGTAAATGCAAGGCGACAAGCCTTAAGCTGCATCCCACAACCCCGTTTGCTGTATCGAAAGCGCGCCGTTCCGACCATCGCGCGGCCCATCGCTTTTTCACCGGCGCGCTTCCGATACAGCACTAACGTTT
>PLWR01000485.1:0-4808 GCA_003165615.1 Acidobacteriota bacterium
GGCGGGCCGGACGTGAGCCGCGAGGGCGTGCAACGCGATATCCTGCCCATCGTCGAAGGCACCGCCGTCAATACGCGCTATGGCATGGTCCGCACCGACCATGTCCTTTTCATCGCCGCGGGCGCGTTCCACGTCTCCAAGCCTTCTGACCTGATTCCCGAATTACAGGGCCGCTTTCCCATCCGGGTGGAGCTGCATACGCTCACTACCGACGATTTCATCCGCATCCTGAAGGAGCCCAAGAGCGCGCTGGTGAAGCAATATATCGCGCTGCTGGAAACGGAAGGCATTAAGCTGACTTTCAGCGATGAGGCCCTGGGGGAGATCGCCAGGTTTGCCGCGGCCGTAAACGAAGCCACGGAGAACATCGGCGCGCGCCGGCTGCACACCATCATGGAAAAATTGCTGGATGAGATTTCCTTCGAAGGACCAGACCTGAAGAAGAAAGTTGTGCGCATTGACGCAGTCTACGTGCAGAAGCAATTGACGGACATCGTCAAAAATCAGGACCTCAGTAGATACATCCTGTGAAACTTTATCTTCGAGCCCAACGAGCGGCCGCCCCCATTTCCTTCTCTCTCCGAACCAGCCTGTCGAAACGGATTTTGCAAGCATTGGTATTGGCTTCCGCCGCCGGGTGGCTGTACGGATGCGGCGTGCAGGGGACTCCCCATCCCCCCCGTCTGGAGCTTCCCGCGAAAATCACCAACCTCACTGCCGTGCAAAGCGGCCAGAGCCTGGAAATCCACTTCCGCCTTCCCCAGGAGACAACCGACGGCGAAAGATTGACGAAACCGTTGGAGGTGGAGTTGCTGCGTGCTGTCGCTCCCCACGGGACCGGCATCTCCAAGCTGCCTGAGCCGGAAGTCTGGATTCACCTCATCCGCGAGGAGTGGCTGCCGTATGCTCAGGGCAATGATGTTTCCTACTCCGCGCATCTGACCGAGCGGGAATTTCACGAGTGGCGTGGGCAAACCCTGGTGGTGGGGGTCCGCACGCTGACGAGGGGATTCCGGCACCGGGCGATCGAGAGCGATCCTTCCAACCTCGTTGACGTGCCAATCTTCGACGTCTCGGAACCTGTAATGGGCGTCCAAGGCGTAACCACCGAAAAGGCCGTGGAAGTTCAATTTTCTCCACCCGCCAGGACGCTCAGCGGCGAGCCCATCCATGACCTCGCCGGATACCGCATCTATCGCAGTTCGACGGGCAAGGCCGGCAGCTTTGAATTGCTGGGCGAGACGGCAACCACACCCTACCGGGATGGTCGGTTTGAGTTTGGCCAAACTTATTACTACCAGGTGCGCGCGGTTTTTGGTAAGCCCGGCTATCTGGCCCTGAGCGATGCCTCATCAGTTGTAAAGGTCACGCCCCGCGATACCTTTCCGCCGGCTCCTCCGCAGGGCTTGTCGAGCATCTACGCGGCGGGCGCGGTGGAACTGGTTTGGACGGCCAACACGGAAGCCGATTTGGCGGGATACAACGTCTATCGTTGGGATAATCAAACTGCCCAGCGGCTGAATAAGGAATTGGTGCGCACGCCCATCTTCCGCGATGCGACCTCCCCGCCGGGAAAGACTCTGACCTACTATGTAACGGCTGTTGACCTTTCCGGCAACGAAAGCAAACCGTCGAAACAGGAAGAAGTGGAAACGAAGTAAAAGGGTAAAGGCTAAAGGTTAAAGAAGAAGCGCCACCAGCCTTCATCATTTATACTTTAGCCTTTAACCTTCTAGAATATAATGATATTGGAAAGATAAGAGCTGTGACGCTTTGGAAGGACCTGGAAGTCGCCGTTGCCGGGACCGCCGCAATCACCCTCGCCGGGGTGTGGGCGTGGAGAACTGCGCGCCGCTGGCGGCGCAAAAGCCCCGATGAGATCGAGCGCTTGCGCCGCCTGGGGGTGAACGCTTGTGGGCGCATTGGCTTGGGAAGAATCGTGGAGCTGGCTGAGCCCCTGGCGGACGGCCCCGCCGGACCGATTCTCCTTTATGATTACGAGGTGGCCGGGGTCACCTACGAGGCGGCACAGGACCTGAGCGCGCTGCCGGAAATCGCCGCCGCCGCGCCATTCCTTCCCGGACAAACCACGAGCGTGAAGTACGACCCGAAACAGCCGACGAATTCCATCCTCGCCTGTGAAACCTGGTGTGGTATTCCCGACCTGGAACCGAATCGAAACGCTTTGCCCGAACGCCAAGAACTCGCCAAACCAACGGTGGAAGAGACCTCATAGACATTCCCCCGCCGGGGAGGCAAGACTTTCCCCATTTCGGGCAATCAAATGGGCCGATATTGCCCATCGGCATGGGCAGGCATTCCCTTGCCCTTCCTGCCTGGCCACCAACCCCCCACCATTCCAACCAGTTACAAGCCGACGTCGCGGTGGCGCGAACGGACCGCGGGTTGCAGTGAGATCGGTGCGCGAGTAGGGTCCAGCAATGCCGGAAGGCAAATGGCGAACGCACGGGCAAGACCCATTTGGAACCGGAGAGTTTGCCTCGCCGACGGCTGGGAGCCGGAGGCATCAAGAGCTCCGAATGCGGGCGGGCGCGTAACGGTCGCAAGCCAGTTCCACAAAGAGCTGCGGCCCTGCTCAAATCTCGTTCGTTGAGGTGAAGCATGTCGGTATCTGGCGTTTCGTCAAGTAGCTCTTTGAGTCAAAGTGTGCAAACCTGGCAGGTGAAGGCGCAGAAGATTCAAAGTGAATTCCAACAACTGGGGCAGGATCTGCAGGCGGGGAACCTCACCCAAGCCCAATCTGATTTCAGCGCCTTGAATCAGAACATTTCGGGCTCCGTGCAAAGCAACAGTTCTCTGACCCAGGTCTTTAGTGCCTTGGGATCGGCGTTGCAATCCGGAAACCTCGCGGCCGCGCAGAAGGCCTACTCAACACTGCAACAGGATGTTCAGCAAACCGGCCAAACTCATCACCATCATCATCACTCGGGGGGGAGTTCACAGACCACTGACTCCTCGACGGGCAGCGCGCTTTCGCAACTGTTCGGGAGCTTGGGATCAGCGCTCCAATCCGGAAGTTTATCGGCCGCGCAGACGGCCTATTCGACGCTCTCCCAGGACCTACAGCAAGTAACCCTTGGCGCGGGTGCCACGACGCAGTCAATAGCCGGGATTCTGAGCTTTCTGGGTTGATCGATTGCGGGCGCTGAACCCAAAGCTCGGAGACCTTCGTTCGGGGTCGCAGGCTCGATCCAGTTTGCGGCCCCCACTCTCGCATCCGTAATGACTTAAAGGTTCAAGCAACCTCCCTATCCGCGCTGGCGGGTTTTGGGGCCTCTCGGGGATTTTGGATGGCGCCAATTCCCTTCCCGCCCTCGCCCCCTACCGTTGCCTTCCCGCCCCATGGCGAAAATCGTTTACCGGTTAACTTGAATCGTCACACGCTTGCCTGTAACAACAATTCTCCGCTATAGTGCCAATCAGGTTCAGGATGACTCGGGAACAAAAGATCGAAGAACTTCGGCGGCGTCATACCGAAGCGGAGGCGGGCGGTGGCGAGGAGCGGCGCGCCCGCCAGCACGCGGAGGGTAAACTCTCGGCGCGCGAACGGATCCTCCTGCTTTTTGACGAAGGCAGCTTTGAGGAAATTGACAAGCTCGTGGAGCACAACTGCCAGGACTTTGGCATGGCGGAGCAGCGCATCTCCGGTGATGGCGTGGTCTCCGGCTATGGGAGAATCAACGGCCGCCTGGCCTATGCCTTTGCCCAGGACTTCACCGTATTTGGAGGCTCGCTGAGTGGGGCAAACGCCGCCAAAATCTGCAAGGTGATGGATCTGGCCATGAAAGTTGGCGCGCCGGTGGTGGGCTTGAACGATTCCGGAGGCGCGCGCATCCAGGAAGGGGTGGCGTCGCTGGCGGGCTATGCCGATATTTTCCTGCGCAACACGCTGGCCTCCGGCGTCATCCCCCAAATCTCCGCCATCATGGGACCGTGCGCGGGCGGAGCGGTCTACTCGCCGGCCATTACCGACTTCACGGTGATGGTGCAAAACTCCAGTTACATGTTTGTGACCGGGCCCGACGTCATCAAAACTGTAATGCACGAGGACGTGAGCAAAGAAGATCTGGGCGGCTCCATGACCCACAACGCCACCAGCGGCGTGGCGCACTTCATCGCGCGCGATGATGCCGACGGCCTGGCGCTGATCCGCGAATTGCTCAGCTTCATGCCCCAGAACAACCAGGAGGACCCGCCCCACGTCGAGAGCCAGGATCCCGTCGACCGGCGCGATGAAGCCCTGGACACGCTGGTGCCGATTGAGCCGGATAAGCCTTACGACATCAAGGAAATTTTTACGCGCGTCGTGGATGACGGTTACTTTGTGGAAGTCCATGAGCACTTTGCCAAGAATCTGGTGGTGGGCTTCGCGCGCCTCGCCGGACAATCGGTGGGCATCGTGGCCAACCAACCCGCCGTCCTGGCCGGTTGCCTCGATATCAACGCTTCTGTCAAGGGAGCGCGCTTCGTGCGTTTCTGCGACGCGTTCAACATCCNNCGCACCTGCGACGCGTTCAACATCCCGCTCATCACCTTCGAAGATGTCCCGGGATTCCTGCCCGGGACGCAGCAGGAATACGGCGGCATTATCCGCCATGGCGCCAAGCTCCTGTTCGCCTACGCGGAAGCCACCGTGCCGAAGATCACCCTCATCACCCGCAAAGCTTACGGCGGCGCGTATTGCGTTATGGCCTCCAAGCACCTGCGCACGGACGTAAACCTGGCCTACCCTACCGCGGAAATCGCCGTAATGGGCCCGGAAGGTGCGGTGAACATCGTTTACCGGC
>PLWR01000485.1:4834-5628 GCA_003165615.1 Acidobacteriota bacterium
CGCCCCAAATTGATCGCCGCCCTCCACATGCTGGAAACCAAGCGCGACACCCTGCCGCCCAAGAAGCACGGGAACATTCCACTGTAATGCCGGGCCCGGCTCGAACTGTCCAACTTGTAGCTTGCCTGAAGCGAAGCTTTTCCGTTATTTTGAGGGCCATGGAAGTACGTTTCACTCCTGAGCAGGAAGCGCAGCTTGCGCAAACGGCCAACAAGGTCGGCACGGACCCCGAGCGCCTGGTGAAGGATGTTCTTGTCCGTTATCTGGACGACGAGGCCCGGTTCCTCGCCGCCGTCGAAAAAGGAATTGCAGCAGCAGAGCGCGGCGAGTTTATCGAGGAAGAGGAAATGGACGCGCGGATCGGACGCATGTTCAAGCGCTGATGCGCATCCGTTGGACCGTTCCCGCCGCCGAGGATATCGAGGCTATTAAGAATTATCTGGTGGAGCATTACCCGCATTTTGCCGAGTCGACCGTGCGAACGATTTACCAGCGCGTTCGTTCTCTTAAAACCACTCCCAACCGAGGCAGACCCGGCCACCGCAGCGGCACAAGAGAACTGCCGGTTACACCGCTCCCTTACATTGTGGTCTATGCAGTGAAAACTAGGGGAGTGCTGCCCTCGAAATACTTCGGAGCCAACGCCGCTTGGCTGCGGCTGGCGGTGATCGCGCATAATGTACTCAGGGCGCTGAAGCCCCTGGCCTTGCCCCCGGAACTGCTGACGGCGCGCCCCAAGCGCTTGCGCTTCCTGATCTTCAACACCCCGGGGCGGCTGGTCCACCACGCCCGTA
>PLWR01000208.1 GCA_003165615.1 Acidobacteriota bacterium
GGTCCTGGAAAACATTGGGGTTGATCGCGCCGAGGCGAACACCTACCTTTGCCGCCGAGGCCATCACCGCCGGCGTGCTCTTGAGGCCCTCAGGGAAATCCCAAAGGACGTGCGTCGCCACACTGGGACAGCAACCCGTGTAATGATGCACCTGCCCCGCATCGGCCAGCTTCTCTTCCGTGGTTGTGGCCGCAGAGGCCTGGATGAATTTTCCAAAACGCGTGCCGGTGTTGGAGAACCCCCAGNNCCTCCCAAGGTCTAGAGAGTCTATTCCGTGGCTTACCCATCGTCAAGATAAGTTCTTCACAAGCGTGGCCTTCGTGGAAGGATCGGCGCGTCAAGGCTGTCTTAGGGTTGTCCCCTTATTGCGCCCCTTTTATCACCAAAGGGGACTTGGGTCATCTCGATGTACCGGTCATGTACCAGGGAGGGACACGCAATATTGGAATCACCCCGTTCGTCCGGCGGCCTGGAGGAGCATATGACCTCACCTCGGCTCCAAAATATTTTCCTCGCCCCCTCGGAGGCTGTCTCGGAACTGGCAAAACCCCGGTTTCTAGAATTAATAATCAATAACTTACACTGTGCGAAAGTATAAATTGCCTAGTTTTGAGACAGCCTCCTTGGGGGAAAGGGTTGTAAGTTCAAATCACCGCGTCCCCTACCCTCCGAGCTTTTTGTTAAAAAAGCGGGCCATGATGTCCAGGGCTTCCTCTGCCTGGCCAATGCGGAACCTGTCCATTGCCGCGCCGCACCTCAAGGAGTCCCGTTGGGCGGGGATTAGGCCGTGATGAGACGCCTGCGTTTCTCCGTCCACCCGGCTTCATCGCTCAGACCCGCTTGGTTGGGGCGCCATGGCTGTGACGGGATGAACTGCGCGAAGGTTTGGCCTTTCTCCTCTTCCAAGCATGAGGAACTTGCGGTCTCAGGCGTCGCGGCGCTGCTTGACGTCGATGTGNNTTCTGGTTGAGGGTGGAGAGGGGGATTTTGAAGCGCTCGGCGGCATCGGTCTGGCTCCAGTTGGTGCGTCCGAGCATATCGAGGATGATGCGGCGTTCACAACTTTCCATGATTTCAAACAGCGAGCGCCCATCGAAGTTTTCTGCCGCAAAAGTTCCCGTCTCGCTCGCACCGTTCTGGAAGAGTTGTTCGGGTAGGAGGTCAATCCCCAGCGAGGGGCCGGAGGCCAGCACCACAGCACGTTCGACACAGTTTTCCAGCTCGCGGACGTTTCCCGGCCAGGAGTAATCCATCATCACCTTCAGGGCTTCGGGTGTGAACGTCAGACCATCGCGGCCATTTTCAGTGGAAAATTTCCGCAAGAAATGCTCGGCCAACTGGGGAACGTCTTCTTTGCGGTCTCGCAACGGCGGCAGGGTGAGGGTGATGACGTTCAAGCGGTAAAACAGGTCTTCGCGGAACTTGCCCTCCACCACCATTTTGCGCAAGTCGGAGTTGGTGGCAGCGAGGATGCGCACGTCCACCTTGATGTTTTCCGTGCCGCCCAGGCGCATGAACTCGCGCTCCTGAATCACGCGCAGCAATTTGGTTTGAGTTTCCACGCCCACGGTTCCGATTTCATCAAAGAAGATGGTGCCCTGGTTGGCGACCTCGAAAAGTCCGCGCTTGGTGGCGATGGCGGAAGTGAAGGCGCCTTTGACGTGTCCGAAGAGTGTGCTCTCCAGCAAATCGACGGGCATGGATCCGGTATTGACGGGAACAAAGGGCCGATCGGCGCGCGGGCTGGTGGCATGGATGGTCTTGGCCACCAGTTCCTTTCCCGTCCCGCTTTCCCCGGTAATCAACACCGTGGCGCGGCTGGCAGCAACCTGGGTGATCAGGTCCATCACCTTGTGCATCTTTTCGCTCTTGCCGACCACATTGGGCAGGTCATAGCGTTTAAGGGCGCGGCGGAGCTGGATGTTCTCAAGCTGAAGGCGCGATTTATCGACCGTGTTGCGGATCTCCAGCAGGAGCTTGTCATTGTCCCAGGGCTTGGTGACGTAGCTGTCCGCGCCCTGCTTGGAAGCCTGAAATGCCATCTGCGTGGACGCATAGGCAGTGATCATGATGACGCCGAGTTCGGGGCTTTCCCGCTTGATCTGCTGGAGCATATCAAGACCATTGCGGTCAGGCAGATTGATATCAAGCAGGACGAGGTCGAAGAGGCCGTTTTCAATACATCGCAAGCCTTCTTCGCCGGTCGCGGCGGCATCCGCCTTGTATCCCTCGAGGGTCAGGAGCTGCTGGAGACTCTCGCGAATTTCGGTTTCGTCGTCAATAACGAGGATGGAGCCTTTAGCTGACATTCACTGGTTTCCTAACTGCGGGAAATTCCAGCCGGAAGGTCGTGCCGCGACCCACCACGCTGTCCACCTGGATCGATCCGGAATGTTCCTGGATGATGCCGTAAGTCACCGCGAGGCCCAAGCCCGTGCCTCTACTGGTGGCCTTGGTGGTAAAAAAAGGATCGAAAATCTTGTTGAGATGCTCGGCGGGAATTCCCATGCCGTTGTCGGAGACTTCCACATGTACGGTGGAATTTTCCGACTCCGTGGTAATGGTCAGTTCGCCGCCGCGGGGCATGGCATCGCGCGCGTTCATGATCAAATTCATAATAACTTGCTGGAGTTTCCCGCTATTTCCGTACACGGCGGGCAGCGAGGATTTCAACTGGGAATGAACGCTGATCCTGGCAGCCTTCAGCATGGGTTCAACCAGCGAAAGGCTTTCGCTGATCACGCGGTTCACGTCCAGGTCAGAGCATTCGCTGCCGCCGACTCGCGAAAACTTTAGAAGGTTGTTGGCAATCTCGGAGGCGCGGAAGGCCTGGGCGATGATTTTATCCAGGGTCTTCGTGCGCGGGTCTTCGGGATCCATCTGCCGCATCAGCATCTGGGCGTTAGAAGTGATGACGGCGAGAGGCGTATTCACCTCGTGGGCAATGCCCGCCGCCAGCAGTCCGATGGAAGAGAGCTTTTCCGCCTGCATCAACTGGTCTTCCAGGTTCACCCGCTCGGTCAGGTCGGTGAAGATCAACAAGCGTCCGATCACCTGGTCCTCTTTGCCGATCAGCGGCACCACCGAGAGGTTCAGAATCAGGGGGCGGTCCTCGGCGTTGCGCAAGCGGAATTTATACAAGTTGAGGGTGTGATGGGGATCGGAAACCCGCGACAACTCGGCCCTGAGTTCAGGGGGGAAGATCGCTTCCAGGGTCCGCCCCAGCGCTTCCGAGCGGCTGAGGCCATAGAGCCGTTCCAGGGCGGAATTCCACGCCTCCACAGTGCCTTCCAGGTTGCAGGCCAGCACCCCGGCGTTGATGGATTCAATGATGTTCTGGCTGAAATCCCGCAGGGCCTGGTAATCGTGCGCCCGCACTTCCAACGATTCATACAGGCGGGCGTTCTCCAGGGCGATCGAAACGTAACCGGAAATCGTATGCAACAGGTCAATGTCTTCGCTGGAGAGATAATCACCCTCGCGCGTTTTGCCCAGTCCCAGGTAACCGAGTGTGCGCTCCTTCACTTTGAACGGCAGGTAATAGTGCAACTTGAGTTGTTCGATGGATTTCTGCGCCGTCGGCGAAAAGCCGAAGGGGCGCTTGATGCTGTCAAAGAAAAGATAGCCTTTCGCGAGTGCCGGCTGCGACGGATCGAGAAAGCTTAAATCCGTCTTGGCGGAAAAATTCATGCCGCGCGAACGCACCAAACGAAAGCCCTCTTCCTCTTCCGCCAGAAATACCGCGAGCCGGTCCACGCCCAGAGTTTCCGACAAACGGTCGGAAATCTGCTGGAGCAGGCTGTCAACGTGCAATTCCGAAGTGAGGTCACGCGCAAACTCCAGCAGCGTGCGGCGGTAATCATAGCGTTCGCGATTGAAGAACCGGTCCACCCACTGCTGGATGTAGTTCACGATGGGTTGAAACAGGATGGCGGTGATCACAATCGCCACCACCCAGGCGCCCCGGCTGTTAATGGGAGGGAACGTGGCCCGGAAGAAATCCGCGAACAGGGCGATGAGGCCGAAATACATACCAACAATGGCCGCCGTGGCCACGGTATAAGAAATCCAACTGCGGAAGATGATGTCAACATCCATCAACCGGTAACGCACAATGGCATAGCCAAAGGTGACGGGCAGGACCGCCAGGAATAGCGCTGAGGCGTTCATCCATGCGTTGGGCACATATCCCAGAAAGTAGGGAAAGGCGTAAAGGGCGGCGAAGGGGACAATGGCCACCCAGGTTCCGCGCGTGACCCACTTCAATTGGTGCTTCAGTACGGCATCGCCGGCGCGAGCGTAAGCATAATGCAGCGCCATGGCGCCGGCCAGAAAGTAGGTCCCCAGATAAAACAACTCCATGCGGTCGAGCACCCAGCGCGCCTGCAAGAGCGATAGGGGAAGCACCAAGATCTTCATTGCCACCAGAACATGGAGCGCTGCGATCAGGACTCCGGGCAAGTAGAGCAGAGGCGCCAGGTAACGGCGTTCGCGGAGCAGGGGGGATCGCTCCGGGAACGTCAGACAGAAATGCAGGAAGACGGCGGGTTGCAGGACCCACGCGGCAACATTGAGCCAATATATCGCCCAATCAAACATGTTGAATTTGCCGGTGTAAGCAAAAGTGTAAAGGACAAAGGAAGCCAGGCAGAAAATATAGAAATGGCCGGATTTGCGCGCCGTCCAGCGGCGGAAAAGGATAAAAGTGCCAATCAGGAGGTAAAGCAAGCCCACGAGCGCCAGATATTGCCGCACCGAGCCTGCGGCAACTTGTGGGTCCAGGACGAGGCTGGTGTCAAAGGGTTCGCCGTTCCGAGACAGGCTGTAGGCGGCAAGCGACCAGACGCCCAACTGGTCAATCTGTTGGACCGCTTCCGCCTCCGTGGTGATGGGCTGGCCGTTGATCGCTCTGAGCTGATCGCCTTCGTGGATTCCGGCACGGTCAGCGGGCCCGCCACGAGTGACAATCCAAGCCGTAACGCCCTGCGGCGAATCCATCCAGGAAACTCCGTCGTCCGGAGCCTGGTACTCTGCGCGCTGCTGATAATTCAGAATTCCCAATCCCACCAAAACCAGGCTCAAGAGGGCAAGCGAGAGGGTGGTGAGCCGAAAAGTAGGGATTTTAGTCATCCGGAAGACCGTTTGGTGTGGCGCTGAGTACTAAAGTTCCTAGAGATTATAGCACGTAGACTACCAGCAGTCGAGGCAACTCAAATCTTTAACTCGTTTATATTGTTATAGATACAATACTGGCTCCAAAATGCGGAAGGGTGATACAAAAAACTGGATATAGGTTCCATTTTTCGGTATGAATTTAGGCAACATCGCCTTGACCGTGTCCTCTGTGAACAGCCAATCAATAACACAAAGACTACTGCGGGACAGAGCCGCAATGGCAAGTCAAAAGGCAAAGTGCAAATGGCAAAAGTCAAAAGTGAGAAAGCGTAAGTTCTAAAGTCCCCGTGAATTTATTTTCCCGGCATGATACAACTTAATACCCTGTGCTGGTTTCTCACCATTCAGCCAATCGGACTGATTCTTTCCTGGAGCAGACACATGAAAGCGAACCGCGTATTCCACGTCGTGGCCGCAATGGGGTTGCTGGCATTGAGCGCCTGGGCGGCCGATCCTCAACTCACGAT
>PLWR01000455.1 GCA_003165615.1 Acidobacteriota bacterium
CGGCTCCTTCAGAAATAGACGGGAGTAAAAGGCAGCAGCCGAACCGGTAATCCCTGGATCGTTGCTTGAACTTCCCGATCAACCTCGGCGGCGACCACCTTCCCTTGAGAGAGCTGAAGCAAGAATCCACAAGGCGCCGAAAAAGTAACGTCCGGTTTGCCATCGCCATCTAGATCGACACTGCTCGCTTCGCCGCCCGCCACCGTCCGGCCGATGTATACATTTCCCTCGACTCGGCCGAGCACGGAGCGGAACCCCGAAGTGGTCAGCCGAAAGCTATGCCGCACATCCTCTCCGTTGGGCTCGCCCGCCTTGCGGGGATAAATGAAAGTGCGGTTGACATCATCGGGCGCCGTCACGGTCACCGGGCGCAAGTCACCGTAGGTACTGCGGAGCGGATGGCCCGAGAAATCAAGACTGGCACGATCGTTGAGAGCGATAAAATTCTCTTCGTCACCCGCGCCCTCGTAGGCAGTGGTTGCGATCGCAGGGCGCTGGGTCACGACCAACGGGCGACCGTCATTTTCAAGCAAGGGCCACGTTACGCCCCAGGGCAAGGCTTCTGGCGACGTCTTCCTTACTTCCGACAGGATGCCGTCGGGAGTGATCACAAATGTGTTCTCAAAGACAGGCCCGCTGTGGGTGGAGTCGGGATGGTAGATGATGGAGCATCGCACCAGCGCCGGATGGGTGAATTGAACCGACCACTCGCCGACATAACCAACGCCCAGGTCAGCCAGCCGTACCCATCTTCCTGATTGCTGGAATGTGGGCGCGAAGGTCACGCCGCCCTCAGCGGTCAGCGCGCCATCGGACGGCCCCAGCCGGCTCTCCCAACCGGCGCGGGAAAACCTGACCACGCCGGTGGGTGTCCAGTAATTGCCAGACGCCTCCTGCGTATCCCCCCGCAGATTGGCCTGCATCTGCATGCCGCCGGCATTGGCGAAGACGCTGGCAAATTCTTTGTCGGTGGCCAGGGCATAGCCCCCGATCTCCGCGGGTGACGGGTGCTCCTCGATTTCCGAGGCGCGCGCCTGATACGCCTCGGAGAGATGAAACATGAAGGAGCCGTTGTAGTTGCTGTATTGGCTCGCGTTCTGGTACCCAACGCGAAGGCTAGGGTCAAAGTGATTCTTGGTGACAAAAAAGGAACCCGCCCATCCCGGTTCGGTGCGTCGCCACCGGCCAGCGCTCTCAAAGGCAAGTATCGCCGCATGCCGGTACTGGCCCGCCAGCCACGGGTCTTGCTGCCGCATGCGCTCGGCCATGACTTCGAACGCCAGTTGATATCCAATGTCGACCCAGACGTGGTCGTCAGTGCGTCCGTTGGTGGGCGCTTGTCCGGTGGGGTCTTGCAGCAGGAGAGTGGTGCGGGTTCCTGCTTCCACCAGCCGGCGGATTTCCGCTGCGGAGGGACCGTTATAGCCGAGTTGGATGAGTGCCAGCAGGTTCCCTCTTCCCACCGCCTCCACATTCAGGGAATCGGGATCGCTCGTCCTGTCGTGGTACAAATCCCAGGGCTCCGCCGCGAAGCGCTGACGCTGCTCCGAATTCCAAGCCTGTTCAATGGTTGCCGTCGCCTCGGCGGCGGGTACCAGACCGGCTTGCGCCCGCATCCACTCGCCCTTCATAAGATAGGTTTGCCAGTTGTTCGTTCCACCGGCTATGACACGCGAGGATGGCGTCTGCATGCGCTGTCGCCAGACCAGCCAGCGGTCCTTGGGAACATAGGGTTGGTACAATTTCAGTGCCCCGGTAAGCGCCGCGATGAAGAATTCACCATCGCGATCGGGGATGGCATCCAGCCCCTGGCTGTAGAGTCTGGTTGCATGCTCCATCGCCCGGATTCCGTGAGGCAGTAGATCGGGAGCACGCCCGGCGGAGGCCAAAGTCGCCACGGCGTAAGCGAAGTAGGGGGTTGCGTATTGGTGCTCGCGATGGATGAAAGGATCGATAATTGCCCCGTCTTCGTCCTGATGCTGAAGGGAGAATCGGCAGACACCTTCGATGACATCNNAGTTCCGCTCGGATAAAGTCGCATTCTGTTAGCCCGGGAAAGACGGCAACTCAAGCTGTATAACCTTCGCCGCGGGCTTACGGTAGAAAGCATCGAGGTGACCCGGTCCCAGCCAGGTCACCCCGAAGCCTTTCGGAAGGAACTAAAACTGCGTTGCGTGCAGACGCGGACCTTCCGTTCAGCACCTGAGAGAAATTCAGGAATACACTAAAAACTGAGCTTCATGCCGAAATCGATAATCCGGTTCCCCCCATAGGCCTCCTGGATGGCGCTTCCCGCCTGCAGGGTACTCGTAACCTGGCCAAAGCTCGAATCTCCAAAACCCCCATCCGGACTGCCGAATTGCGGAGTATTGGTTGCGCTGAACATCTCCATGCGAACTTCCAAACCGACTCTCTCGGACAATCGAATCTGCCGCGAAAGACCGGCATCGAGGTTGAAAAGTCCAGGGCCGGAATAAACATTGACGCCCGCATTGCCAAACGTACTGGCTCCGGCAGGTTGAGCAAATACGGTGGGATCAAACCACGGCTGGGTGTTTATTCCATGAAGAACCTTCCACGCGCCGATAAGATTTGGCGAATCGTTGTTGCCGGGCGTGTTGGTGTCGCACGAGCAACTGAAATCGAAAGGTAATCCCGTTGAAAGCCGCAAGACTCCGTTCAACTGCCACCCACGCATAAGGGCACTCGGGACGCCTTTCTCGAACAGATGGTGACCTGGGCCAAAAGGCAAACTCCATGTGTAGTTCGCAACGAAGACCTGCCTTTGGTCAATATCAAGTCGTGCCCAATTGCGGTTAAAATTCACGTAGTAGTCTGGTTCGCAATTGGACTCACCGCACTCGCCCGAAACTCCCAGCGCCTTGGCGTAAGTGTAAGCGAACGCGACGGAATAGCCGGCGGCAAAATGATGTTTGAGGGTGGCCTGCAAGGAATTGTAACTGGAGGAGGAGGTGGCGAAGAACATATCGGTACTCGCCGTACGGCCGAACAAATTATACAAAGGTTGGCCCGCTGTCCCGGCGCCGGCGACAAAGCCCGCATTGAGGTTGTATTCCAAGGGCACGTGGACTCCATGATTTCCCACATAACCGACATCAAGAATCCATTGTCCGGGCAGTGCCCGCTCGGCGGTCAGGTTCCAGGATTGGACGTAGGGGTCCAGGTAATGCGTGTTGATCACCTTGTAACTGGAAGCCAAAAGCAAGGCAGTATTGGCAGCAATAATTCCGTTTGATGGAATCGCCGCTGCAATCTGTGTCGGGAGGCCGGCTTCAAACGTTGCCGGGGCGCCGCTGGGAAGCAAGGCCGGGGAATAGGAGTTGACGGCGGTGAACACATTGGTCTGCGTCACGGGATAGTTATAGGCGTACAGCTTGTTTTCGAACGGAGCAAAGCTGACGCCGAACCCCGCGCGCAGGACCGTCTTGTCCCAGGCTCGGTATGCCAACGCGGCGCGCGGCGCGAAATCGTGGGGACGTTGCTGCATGCCCAGGTTCATCGGATTGCCGCCGATGCCGGGTGAGGCCGATGCGGGTCTGGGTGAGGAGGGTGGGCGAGAAGATGTGATTCCAGCTAGGAGCCTGTCGGAGATAGATTTCACTGTACGTAGAATCAATGACTTACAGACACAGCCGTGCCGCTAAGTTATTGATTCTACGTATGGCCAATTCTATCTCCGACAGGCTCCTAGCAAGAGGAATCCGACGACCAGCCAAATCAAGGATGATTCCGCAGAGATGTAATTCGTCGAGAGTTTCTGGAGCAATCCAACGATTCCCCACGCCATCAGCGTGATAACAGCAAACCAGAACCACGGAGCGACATGCAACATTTGAAAACCCCTTATAGCGAGAAGAGCACAATGGCGGCTCCAGCGAAAGCGAGCCCGAGGGCCTGAGTTGCGGTAAGCCGCTCGCGGAGAATCAACACGGCAAGCACGACCGTTATCATCGGATAAAGCGCCGTCGCAGCGGTGATGAGAGACGTGCTGCTGTTGGTGTGATAAGCGGCGAAAAGCGTAAGGCCGCCGATGGCCGAGAGTATGCCATTCACCACGGCAAAGGAAATCCCCTTCCCACTTTTCTCCAGCTTGAAGCGGCGTGCAATGAGCAGCGCCATGCCGACGGTCAGCGCCCCCACCGTGAAGAGGAACTGCATGGTTTCGGGAGGAATTTCCCGGGAGCCGAGTTTTGAAAGCAGCGCCCACAGTCCCCAACAGAGCACGCACAAGATGGAATACCAGAACCAACGTGTCTTTAGAGTCTCAAGCAAGACCATTCAGGGAAATCTCCTCATCATGATGGGACGTTGAAAGCCCAGACTCTTCCGCGTAATGCCGTCTCGTGACCGGAGAGACCATCAGATCCAAATCGCTCGTGAATCATTCCTGCGCCGGCGTAATCACTATGTTCCGGAAAGCCACCCGTCCCTCCTCGCTACCCTGAAGGTAAATAGGCCCCGGCAACTCTTCGTGGCTGTCGAGAGCGCCTCCCGTGATTCCGGAGATCGCCTGGTGATCGATGACGGATTGACCATTCTGCACAACCGTAATGGTGCGTCCCACGAAGGTGATATCGAAGCTCTGCCATTCTCCGGACTTGCGCGGCAGCTCCGGCGAAGGGGCAAGGAATCCATACACCCCGCCCGTATGGTGACTGGGTGGTTCCTGCATGGAGTCGGTTTCTATCTGCACTTCATAGCGGCCCCGCAGATACAGGCCACTATTGGATTGGGGGCCACAGTTGAACTCCAGATGTATTTTGAAATCCTCAAACGTGGAAGTGGTAATGATCTCTGCCCCCTTTCCGTTGCCAACCAGCGTGCCGCCTTCAACCTTCCAATTGCCTGCCCGCCCTGGATCACTAAACCTCCAGCCGGTGAAATCCTTGCCCTTGAACAAATTGACGGGCTTGCCTTATTTCGGGGCGACTTTCCGCTTCAGGGAGGGGGCTCGATGGCCGATCCAATACCAGGAAACTGCGCCGGGGCTGATGGTTGTTCCCACAAGCTGGCCACCGACCAACTTCCCTTATGAACACCGTATCATCACTAAAACCTTCGTCTCATTTGGGTGAGAGAAATTCGATCTCCCCTTCCTTGATTTCGACCCTCGCCAGCGGGGTCGCATAGTCCGAAACCCCTACCATCACCACCTTGGGCTTGGCCTCTTCCTCCGAGATCTCGATCCAAGAGGGAAGCTCCCGCGACGGGGTTCTGTGCTCAAATCCCAGTGCCCCAGGAACGGCTTAATCCCGACAGATGCACTGAAGAAGGAACCTGCTTGGAAGTTCTGACTACCGGAATATGCCTCAGGAGACAACAGCACAGCTAAAACGCAACCGAATATACCTCCTTCGACCTATCATCTAATCCCCCTTGAGTAAGAAGATAAAACCATACACTGCCAGCTATGACGCCGAACCTTCTGTCGACAGCAGCACCACGGCAATCAATGCACAGACGATGCCGACTCCCTGGAGGGCGGTAACAGATTCCTGCAGAACGAAGGGGGCGAGGAAGACCACGACAAGGGGATAAAGCGCCGTGAAAGGCGCCACGATGGAAGCCTTCCCGCCAGTCTTCATCGCCACCAGCAATGCCCACGCTCCTAAAGCGTTAAAGACCCCGCCGAGAAAGGCCCATCCCAATGCATGAGCCGAATACGTGAAGAGTTTTCTTCCTGGGTAAAGCCATGGCAGGAGGATGAATAACCCGACGGCCAACCAAACTAGCGCCCACTCCGCAGAGAGATGGTTTGTGGAAAGCTTCTGAAGCAAGCCGACAATGCCCCACGCAAGTAAAGTGACAAGGGCAAACCAGAACCAGGGAGGCAAGTGCATAAAGTCCGTTCCTACAGCGAGAAGATGATGATGGCCACCACGGCAAATCCCAGACCCCCGACTTGGAGCCAGGTTAGCCGTTCCCGCAGAACCAGGATTGCAAGAACGACGGTAATGAGCGGATAAAGTGCCGTGGCAGCGGTAATGACCGAGGTGTTTCCCCCAGTCCGGTAGGCGGCAAAGAGGGCGAGGCCACCGATACCGGCCAGAACGCCATTGCCGAGGCTACAAGCGATTCCCTTCATGCTTTTTTCGAACTTCACGGGCTTGAGGATAAGAACAAGAAGCGCCACCGGAATGAATCCGAATGCGAAGAGAAATTGCATCGCGCTGGCGGGGATCTCATCGGAACCCAGCTTCGAAAATAGCACCCATGCTCCCCAACAGAGGACACAAATTACGGAGTACCAGAACCACTTAGCCTTAGGCGCCTCAGGCATTCCCATCATGCAACTCCTGCTTGTGCAACAGCCCGGACTCGTCTTCAACAATGTAGGAACAAAGACGAAAAGAATCGCAATCCACCCCCGAAAGCCACGCCAAATGTTCCGCCGCAAGCTGTGCCGGGATGATGTCGATCAGGAACTGCCACTCAGGCGGAATATGAGGAAGCTGGAATACCAAGTCTCCGCCCTGATCAGGCAAATCTTGGCCGATGAGCATGACGCAAGCGCCCAATTCCCTCAGGTCCCGGGCTAGGGCCAAGTCTTGCTCGCGCATATGTTGACCGTCAATCCACAGGCCGAAACGCACGTTTTTAGCAACGATCTCTTGTGGTCCATGCCGAAAGCTGCCGGTTCCCAACGCCGTCGCCGGCGACTTGACCCCTTCCTCCCAGAGCAGCCGAGCTTCATGACAACTGCCTAGGCTGGTACTGCGTGCGAGGAAGTAATAAACCGAATGGGCCTCAAGCCAAGACGAATTAGCGATCTGTTCCTGCCAGGCTGGCAAGGCCCGGGCGGTGTCGCTGACAGCACGCGCGAGCGAGGCTGCCAAAGAGACGTTAAAGGAACCAACAACGCCACTCGCCAGAGCGCTGGCGGCAAGGGAAAGTGTGGAATACGTATTGACAGAGATTCCATGGTCCAAACTGACAGGGATCACAAGCGGGACTTGCGCCTCGTGAGCGAGTGGGCCATCCCCGGAATTGGTCACGCCGATCACCTGTGCCCTACCCTTGCGAGCTTTCGGAAGCAAATTGACGACTTCCGCACTGCGGCCGGTCCGGGAAATAATGATAGTCACCGAATCCTTGGGAAGCGTGTCAAAATGCAGCAAGTCGGCGGCATCGCGAATATATACGGGAAAGCCGCCGCGGTGGAATAGCGACCCGGCGTTTAGTGCGGCGTGCCAACTGCTGCCAATTCCCGTCAAATACACATGGCGGGCATTCCGGACTGCCTCCGCCGCCTCATCAAGTGGGGAACGAGCGCCACCGCAAAGAAAATCGATCGCCCCTCGCAGTTCATCAGATTGGCGGAGAATATCGTGCAACAAATGGGTCATGGCCTTGTCCGATGGATTTCAAAATCAGAGGGATGCATACTACCTTGTTCCGTTTGGGGCACGACGATTGCCTCCGCGAGCGAATCGAGCGACAAGGTGGACCCTCCTTCGAGCAGTTATGCAATCGATTTCAGCAATCGATTGCACACACATTTTAGTATCTCTGCCGGACTTGTCAAGCACTTTCCGGCTTTCCCTAGTATACCCGGATTGAGCACCTCTTCCTGGATGCGGGACCACGCCGATTGGAAATGCGAAGGGTAGAACCCTATGGAAGTGATTTCAAAGGGCATGACCGCGAATATGGCTGCACGTCGGTTTTGTCGATGGAACTGAGAACCCGAGGGGCTAGGCGGCGATTGACGCCGTGCTTATTGGCCAGGAGGATGCCGCATTCGCCGGCGGCCGTTACGTCATCGTGCAGAAATGTCTTCACGACCTCGACGGATGGAATGCGCTATCCACGGAGGCGCCGGAACGAATCATCGGCCGCACCAAACTCGCGAACATTGAATTGGACGATTCCATAAAGCCCACCTCAGCGCACAAAGCGCTCACAACGATTGTCGAGGACGGAAAAGAGATCAAAATTCTGCGTGACAACATGCCCTTCGGCCGGCCCGGATACGCTGAATTTGGCACCTATTTCATTGGCGACAGCCGTTCGTCGCGCACCACCGAGGAGAGGCTCGAGAACATGCTTATTGGCCCGCCGCCTGGAAACTATGACCGGCTGTTTGACTTCAGCCACGCCGTCACTGGAAGCCTGTTCTTCGTGCCGACGGCCACATTTTTGGAGACCATCACCGAATACCCACCGGCCATTGCGGCGCGTTCCACCGCGTCGGCGACGGTTGAACCCCCTCCATCCAGCCATTCGGAGAACGATGGTTCGCTCGGAATCGGTTCACTCAAAGGAGATATCACCCATGAATAATCTGCATCGCAAGCTTGCGCCCATCTCCGACGGGGCGTGGGCGCAGATTGAAGAGGAAACATTGCGCACGCTCAAGCGCTACCTCGCCGGGCGGCGCGTCGTCGACGTGAAGGGGCCGGCGGGCACAGGTCTTTCCGCCGTCGGCACCTGCCATCTGAAGGCCATTGAGGCCCTGAAAGACAGCACTATCGCCAGACAGCGCGAGGTGAAGCCGCCGGTCGAGCTGCGCGTTCCGTTCGAGATGGACCGGCAGGCGATCGACGACGTTGATCGGGGCGCAAACGACTCGGACTGGCAACCGGCGAAGGACGCCGCGCGCCAAATTGCTTTTGCCGAGGACGGCGCCGTGTTCGAGAGCTATGCCGAGGCCGGCATCGGGGACATACGCCGGGGGACCATTAATCCGCCGATGACGCTTCCCGCCGACGTCCGTGAGTAACCGGAAGCCATTGCCCAGGGCTTGAGCCGATTGCGGCTGGTCGGCATCAACGGTCCCTACGCCGTTCTGCTCGGCGCCGATGCCTACACCGCGCTTCCCCAGACCGGCGACCATGGATACCCCATGCTGGAGCACGTCAAGCGGCTCGTCAACGATAAGATCATCTGGGCGCCCGCCATCGCCGGGGCTTTCGTGCTGACGCCCGTGGCGGCGACTTCGACCTTCACATTGGCCAGGACGTTTCCATGGGCTATTCCAGCCACACCGACGCCATTGTTCGCCTGTATCTGCGGGAGGCCTTTACCTTCCTGCTGCTCACCGCCGAAGCCGCCGTCGGTCTCGCCCCTCCCGCGAAGATGCGGATGGCATGAGGCGCATCCGCACTCAATTTGTTAACGATGCCGGTTCGAATCTGGTCCAGACCTTCAGCGGCATTATGTACGGATGAAGTGAAGTGGTACGAATTGGTACCCTTTCAAAATGGTTCGGTATGCAGCCCTCCCATTTGCTCCCACCACAACGGCATACTTGTGTGGGCCTTCTTTCCCATCAGGTGAGGATCTGTGATGGGTCTTATACTATTAATTCTAGTCGGTTTGGATTTTCGTGCGATCGTTGCAGATTCCAACTTGCGCCGCGGCCCGTGCTTCGGTTGGCCTTCATAGCGCGGCCCACAGGGCATGCCAAGACTTTTCAAACAGTGAAAATGAATTTTCCTTGACAAAATATTGATGCAGGCAGTAAAACCACCTTGCCTTTATTAGATAGTTTCGATTAATGGCAGAGTGGCGTTGGATGATTTCGACAAATCAGTGGGTAAAACTGGGAATCCGGAATTCCATTCTGATACGGCCCAGTTGCCTGGACGTGGGGCTGGATAAGTCATTCCGTGCAATACCTGTCGTGTGTAGGCATGCACAGAGGTCCGCCGAATAGAACCTCTCCGAGCTCAAACCCGCCAATCCTGTGTTTGCTTTGTGGGGCCCTATAAGTACCTGGTCCGGCTTCATTTGAGGAGCATGGAGGGGCCAACCCCAAGCCCATATTTTTTGGCGCAAAACAATCGAGCTCACTACAGCATAGGATGGTAGTTCGACATGCGACACGCTTTCGGGTGTGATCACGTGATCACGAATTCCGGTAAGGGCAGATGCCCACATCTTTGTCTTCTGCCACAGCCGCACATGCAGCACGAGCTGCATTCTTAATCCTTTATTGAGGTGATCTCGTGAAAATTCTAGGAATCGCCCGACCAACGGTCTTCTTGCTGTCGGCAGCAATTATCGTCCTCGCTTCTTGTGCCCGGAAGGAAATTACGTCGCAGTCCACGGTGCCGGAGAAGGCTACGATCACGGTTAAATGGGACAAGGTGATCATGGTTTCGAAGTCGACGCCCACCCTGCAAGTGGTTGTCAATCCGCTCTTGCGGCCAGGCACGAAGATTCACGATCGCGTCTTTCAAGCGCTGCAGGATCTGGGCGCCGACTACGTTCGATACGTGCCCTGGCTGCCTTACCCCAAGCTCGGAGTTGCCGAGCTCGATCCTCCGCAGGACGGAAAGACCTCGTGGGACTTCTCGCTGATCGATCCCATGATGGCGGACCTGATGAATGCCCAGACCGGGCACACGGTCATCATCAATTTCAGCACTATTCCCCAGTGGATGTTCAAGACCGACAAGCCCGTGGCATATCCTAGTGATCCCGAGCAGGTGACATGGAATTACGAACAGGGTACGGAGTTTCGTGATCCCACCTTGAAGGAAGTGGGGGATTATTACGCCCGCCTAGTGAATTGGTATACACAAGGTGGATTTACTGACGAATTCGGCACGCGCCACGACTCCGGCCATCACTTCAAGATCGACTATTGGGAAATCTTGAACGAAGTCGATAGTGAACATAGCATGACGCCGCAGACTTATACGCGCGTCTATGACGCGATTGTGGCAGCCATTCATCGCGTCGATCCGAAAATCACGTGTGTGGCGATGGCCCTTGGTGGCGAACCCCGGGAATATTTTGAATACTTCCTGGATCACAAGAACCACAAGCCCGGCACCCCCATTGCTATGATTTCCTACCATTTCTATGCCGTCCCCAGTTCGGACGAGACACCTGAGATTATGGAGCATACCTATTGGGACCAGGCCGATCGTTTTCTGGACGTCGTCAGCTATATCCAGGGAATCCGCGAGCGGCTGTCGCCCGAAACCAAAACCGATACGGACGAGCTGGGTTCGATTTCCGCTGACGACACGGAGCAAGACAAACCCGGTCACGTCACGAAGCCGATTCCGAACTCCTACTGGAACCTCTGCGGAAGCATGTACGCCTACCTTTATGTCGAACTCGCCAAACGAGGCGTCGAGGTTGCGGGCGAATNNCAAGATGCTGCGCGATAATTTTGGTCCGGGTGACAAGATGGTGGAGACGGATTCCAGCATGCCTTACGTCTACGTGCAGGCTTTTGTGACCCCGGAGGGCAAGCGCAAGATACTGTTGTTGAACAAGCGCAACCGCGCATTCGACGTGGCGCTGCCAGGGGCGGAAGGAGCGCAAGTGCAGTTTGTGGACCCGACCACCAACTTCCAACCGCCAGCATCCAGCACGCTCACAACCGATCAGATGAACCTGGGCGGATTCGGCGTCGCCGCGGTGACCCTCGCAAAATGACGCGAATGACTGGGTTTTTTACGCCAGGTTCTTCTTAACGGGCGATTCCAGTACCCGAGGTGTCATCATGCCGCGGTACGCATTCAAACTGAGATTGAAGGCTGACGCCATTGAGGAGTACGAGTTGACTCACCAGCGCGTTTGGCCGGAATTACTTGCGGAAATCGGGAAAGCTGGGATCTCTAAGTATTCGGTCTTCCGCCGCGGACAGGACCTCTTCCTTTTTATGCACGTCGAAGACTTTGACGCGGCTTGGGACCGATTGGCCAAGGTCCCCATCAATGAGCGCTGGCAGAAGGAGATGAGCCGGTTATTTGAACCCGTGCTCGACCAAAAGCCCGAAGAGCGCTTTGCCATGATGAAGGAAGTATTCTACCTGGACTAAAGAAAGCCTCTCCGCCGTNNCTTGCCCAAGTTCCTACACCTACTGAGGATGTTGTGGTGCGCGCCATCGATATTTGAGGATGTGAAGCTACGGCATTTATATTTAACCGGCGAAAATTTTTGAAGAATTCCGCGACCTGGGTCTTGGCCGTACCGGCCTCAAGCCGCTGGGGTACGGGATACAGAGGTTCCCGTCATGCGACTTCACTGTAGCCCTCGGGG
>PLWR01000210.1 GCA_003165615.1 Acidobacteriota bacterium
GACTTTCCGGATGAGTCTCTAGGAGAGAATTATTCTCACGGCAGTTGTTTCGCCCAACGTTTAAGAAAAGCGGATTGGCTGAGCTTTGTAGCTTTCTCGAATATGCTAACGTTTTCGAATGGCACCAGCGCTTTCGCGGAGCGGTTGCATGATGAAACAACGACAGCGGAAAAGGTCATCGCGAAGGACTGTCGATGGAGGTCTGAGAATTCCAGGTACGGTACAATATTTCGCTCGTCGAAAGGAAGGGAAAATGACCCGATGGCTTGTAATTGTTGAGGGCGACGTGGCGCCGCGCCTCGAAGGTCCGTTCAAGAGCGACCGGGTGAGAGTCGTTGCCGCGCAGGAACATCGTAGGAATGACTGTGAAGAACGGAACGGGCTTTACCGATTAGACGTCAGCGCCGCCGGTACACCGCGAATTTGCAGCTTTATCTCCGGCGAGGTCAGTTCGGAAGCCGCCGTAACCTGAAATCTGCGAGACCGATGCTTCAGCAATTTCTTGTCGGGCCTCAGGTCGTTGCAATTCTCCCCGTATTCCTTTCCGAGATTGAAGGGNNTTTGATGTGCGGCAACACTTCCATGCAGTCGGCAGCAAACAAAGCTCCAAGCGCGGAGGTATAAACTGGCTCGACGCTTGCGCCATCCTTCAACCAGGGCTGTACGTCGAAGCGGTGTTCGTCTAGCATTAGTGAAGCTTGTCGACGCAATCTCCAAATCCCCCCGAGTAATCAGAATAACCCAAAACAGGTTTAGAAAGCAAGAGGTAAAATCAAGCTTTCTGCTTCAAACCATTACATTCTTATCGACCGTTCAACGCACAGTCTTGAGAAAAAAGAGCGAGCCCCAGACAGTGCAGTCCTGACAGTGGGCTGCTCTCATGCCCGATACCTCAGGGGCAGACGTACATCGTCAATCTGGGTGGGGCAAGCCGCTATCGTAGCCCCGCGTTACCCGCGCCGCGCCTTCGATGGCCCGGTAGAATCNNTATGGCTCACCAGCGCGTCGATGACCCGTTCCACTTCCGCGGCGATGGCGTTGCGCTTGACGAATTCCGGGTTGTTGAAGATGGTGCGGAACAGGCGCTCGGTCAGGAGGTGCTGGACCAGCATCTCGTCCACAGCCTCAACGCGGATATTGGGATTGAGCGCGGTGCGGCAAAGGTCAAAGAACTTCTCGAAGGCAGACTTAAATCGCGCGTTGTCCCTGTGCGCCTGCTGGATCTTCTCCACCAAGCCACGCGCGAGGTCGGGCACGCGCTCCTTGAATTCGTCAACCGCTTCTTCAAAGCCTTCAATATCCGGCTCGGTGTAGGAGAAGAATTGGTTCAGAAGGGCGGCCAACTCTTTGGGATTGCCGAGAGTGTACGGCCCGTTGATCTTCTGCTTGCCCTGAAACAGGACGCCGGTTTGGGTGTCCTCAAAGATGATGTTGGAGAGGGGGTAGCCGCGCGCGATCTTCCGCTTGATCTCGGTNNTCAAGATCGTCCTGGGTGTCTTTGGCTTCCCAGTATCCGCGCGGCAGGCTGTTCCGGTCGCGCAGGGTGCCGTCAGGACGAATGATCGCGCCCCCGGACTTGCCGGAAAGCTCGGCGATGAAGGTCCAGTCCTTGAGCCGGGCGGTCTCCTGAAGCAGGGACTCGAAGGGGGAACGCACGCTCATCTCGTTCAGCACGCCCTGGGCCTGCAGGGCTGCGACCTGTTCGTAATACTTGCGAATGGAGCGGTGCGTGGGAGCAATAAGTCCAGTCATAACGATGGGGGCAATCCTAGCACTTTAGCCGGGGGCGGGCCAAGCGCGAATGGTTTGTGCAGGCAGGCATTGTCGTCGGCGCGCTTGGAAAGCCGCGGACCTAGCCCACCGGCCCGGAATTTCCATCTCGGATTCCCAGGTTCCGGAGGATGGCACTTGGGTGCCATTCGTCTC
The DNA here is from genome assembly GCA_003165615.1 of Acidobacteriota bacterium. The sequence goes on from PLWR01000210.1 coordinate 1,927, forward strand.
GGCACAAGCATGCCGAAAATCGGCATATTCGGGCCATTGCGCAATTCGTGGAGGCTGGTACCATCGCTTTGGTGCCTTGCTTCTTCGCTCCCATTCAGGAACGAGGAACAGAGCATACTACCTATGACTGAGGAGTCGGATGCCCTCATATCACCGATCTCCCCAGGAAGGAATCAAATGAATTCCAGAGTGAAGTCAAGCTTGTTGTCTCTTTCTGTGGTCCGCGCCGCGTTCGTCATCGCCGTGCTGTCGTTTATTGCCGTGCCCTTGTCGGCTGCCGAAATCATTGTTAAGAGCGACGCCACGAACCTTGGTGCAATGGTGGCTTCGAGCTCGGATCCATCGCTCGCTTCGGGCGATATCAGCGGACTGACATTTTCACCGGTCGGGACGGATAACGAAGGCACTTTCACCCCGGTGCCATCGGGAGCACCGTTGCGAACAATCGTAGTGCAGGTCCCCCCCCGAGTGTGGTTATTACTGTGGAAATAGCGGCTTCGTCGAGGCTACATTCACGCTCCCATCCACGTTTTCCTCGATCTCGTTGACCGGTGCGGGCAACGTCGATGATTGGGGCTATGCGTTCTTGAACGGAAACATCATAAGTCCCCAACTGACAGAATTCGGCAATACCACTTTCAACACCAGCAACCCTTCTTATTTTCTGCCGGGTACTACGAACACGCTCGTGATCTCTGATAGCAACTCCGGCGGCGGGCCCAGCGGCGTTGCCTTCTACTCCGATATCACCTACTCGACGACCACGCCGGAGCCCTGCTCTCTGATTCTTATGGGCTCGTTTCTGAGTTTGGTGGGGTTTGTTCGACGCCGACTCGGCATGTAACAGGTAGCACAGCGCAGCGGAGCCGCAACCAAACCAGCGGCTCCGCCCTTGGGTCGAACGCCGTTCGCCCTACACGGGTGCGCAAGAATTCGTCCAGGAAACCGATGGCCTCCGGCCTTGGCAGGACTCGCGCCTGGTCCGGCCACGCGGGATGAAACCTGCGGAGCTGCGGTCTGCCCTCAGCGGTTATTAACATAACAACCTCAACTTACAAATCAATATCCAATGACGAAAGGCCGCGGGAGTAATCCGTCGGCTGACGGATAACTCCCTGCCTCCTCCCGGCTACAGCCTGCCAATTGTGTGGAGTTTGCGAAGGGACCGCGTTTTCCAACCCATCATCTCATCGTCTGGGGAATCCTGATCCGGCCCGGTTCTGCCGTGACCAGCGCTCCTTTGTGCAGGTCCTCGCTGTAGTCCGCGAGGACTCTAAGGCAAACGGGAGCCTGCTCCCCGACGCGAAAATTCACCAACCGTATGATGCCACAATGGGCAGCCCCTTGGAGCACGGCCAACCCGCCGAAGCGGGGTAGCACATGATGCCGGTTCCGTGGTGTGTTTACACAACCAAAATTCCTTAACCTTCCCACTGTCGCCGACGAAAAAAGTACGAACTTTGGGCGTATAATGGTTCGGCTTTTGAAGGCGGCCTCTCATATTGCCGGCGCGCTTGACGCAACTTTTACATACGAATCTTAAGGGTGACTCCTGCATGAAGAAAGACAATGGTTCTCATAAACTAAATCGCCGCGAGGCGCTGATCGGACTTACCGGATTTGCCGCTGCAACGCCATTATTGGCAGGGCAGAACATAGGTGACCAGAAGCAGCATTCTTCAACTGCTCCCAAGAAATTGCCTGCCCCGCCGCCCGTGGCCCATGGGCGCGACCTGTCCTTCGACCAGGACTGGCGGTTCCATCGTGGGGATGTTGCCGGCGCGGAGGCTCCGGGTTTCGATGATTCCCCATGGCGCAAGCTCGATCTTCCCCACGATTGGAGCATTGAAGACCTCACCCCTGTCTCCGAGGCATCCGGCGAGGGCACCGTTTGGGTGCAGGGCAATGCGCCGACCCGAATTGGCCCCTTCGATGTGGCCCAAAGTGCCGGACAGGAGGCGACGGGCTGGGTGGTCGGCGGCACGGGTTGGTACCGCAAGCGATTTCGCCATCCCGCCTCGGGCGAGAAGTCTGAAGTCGAGATTCGCTTTGACGGCGTCTACATGAACGCCGACGTTTGGCTTAATGGGGAGCACATCGGTGTCCATCCATACGGCTACACCACATTCGCCTTTGATTTGACCCCGCATCTAAAACCCGCCGCCGAAAACGTTCTGGCCGTTCGAGTCCGCAATGAAGGTATGAACAGCCGCTGGTATTCCGGCTCGGGAATTTACCGGCACGTGTGGCTCACCTTGACTGAAAAGGTGCGCATCCCGCTGTGGGGTGTGAGCGTGACCACGCCCAAAGTGGCGGCCGATCTTTCTACGGTCGAAGTTACCGTGCGCGCGGAAAATCGCACTAAGAATTCTGAAACCGTTACTGTTCGCGCCCAAATCATCGGGCATGAAAATAATGTGGCGGGTAAAGGGGAGCAACCGCTGGATCTGCCGGCGTCGGGCGAATCCACCGTGACCCAGTCGTTCGATATTCAGGCGCCAAAGCTATGGTCGAACGCCACGCCACACCTGTACCGGGCGGAGGTTGAGCTTCTGGTGGCGGGAAAAACAGTGGACCAATCCACCGTGACCTTTGGCATTCGCAGCATCGAGGTTGACATTGATCACGGCCTGCGCATCAACGGCGAGGTGGTGAAGTTGAAGGGCGGCTGTGTGCATCACGACAACGGCCTGTTGGGTTCGGCCGCCATTGACCGCGCGGAGGAGCGTCGCGTCGAGGTTTTGAAGGCCAACGGCTACAACGCGATTCGCACCAGCCATAATCCGCCCTCGCCAGCTTTTCTTGATGCCTGCGACCGGCTGGGGATGATGGTGATTGACGAAGCCTTTGACTGCTGGAATCTCGGCAAGAACGATGACGACTATCATCTCTATTTCAACGACTGGTGGGAGCGCGACATCAAGAGCATGTTGTTGCGCGACCGCAATCATCCCAGCGTCATTTTCTGGTCCATCGGCAATGAGATTGACGGCCGCCGCAAACCCGAGGGAGTCGCCATTGCCAAGAAGCTGCACGACGCGGTAAAGAGCATCGATCCCGTGCGGCCCATCACCATGGCGGTCCCCGGCCCCTACGACCACAACCTGCCGCAGTGGCAGGCCAACGATCCCTGCTTTCTCCATCTCGATGTGGGCGGCTACAACTATCAATGGCAGCAATACGAGCTGGACCACAAGCGCTTTCCTCAGCGCATCATGATGGGCACGGAATCGTTTCCCATCGAAGCCTACGACAGTTGGCGTTATGCGGAAAAACTCAGCTACGTGCTGGGGGACTTCGTCTGGACGGCCATCGATTATCTCGGCGAGTCCGCCATCGGTCATACCATCCTCTCCATGGAGCCTGCCAATTGGCGCCAGAAGTATCCGTGGTTCATCTCCTACTGTGGCGATATCGATGCCGTCGGCCACAAGAAACCGCAATCGTATTATCGCGATGTCCTGTGGGGGCAGAGCAAGTTGGAGATGGCGGTCCAGCGGCCCTTGCCGGCGGGAAGAACGGAGACCCTGTCCTCGTGGGGCTGGGTGGACGAGTTGCGCAGTTGGACGTGGCCCGGCCTCCACGGCAAGACCCTCAATGTGCGTGTGTACACCGCGGGTGATCAGGTCAAGCTTCTTCTGAACGGGAAGGAAATTGGTTCGGCGCCGGTGCCGGAATCCGCCAAGCTCATCGCCATCTTCCCCGTGCCTTACATGGAAGGTGAACTGCGCGCAGTCGCGTACAAAGATGGAAAGGAGATCGCCTCGCAGACTCTCAAGACCGTGGGCAAGCCAGCGCGGCTCCGGCTGACTGCTGATCGGCAGACGATTCACGCCAGCCGCAATGACTTGGCCTTTGTCACCGTCGAGATGCTGGATGCGTCGGGCGCGCTTATCCCGGATGGCGTCCGCACCATCGATTTCCAAATCGAGGGAGTGGGAGAACTCGCCGCCGCCGGCAGCGCCAATCCCAAGGACGTCACCAGCTTCCGCCAGCCCACCTGCCGATCCTATCGCGGAAAATGCATTGCCATCTTGCGTCCCACCGGCCGGGCCGGGACCATCACGCTGCGCGCCAAATCCGCGGGCTTGGAGCCGGCGACCGTGCTGGTGACGTGCGCAGCGGGGGCCGTCTGAGGTAGCGGCGGGTTTACCCCGCCAGATTTGGATGGATGAAGTGAGGGTGTGAGATGCGCACCGTCGCAGCCCTTGGGTTACTGCTTCTTTCCGGAATTTACGCCCCAAATGGTTTCGCGACGACGATCGCAATTATAAGCAACCGGGCTGAGTATCGAGGTACGCAAGCCGTTTTCGTGGGCACGGTGGTCTCGGTCGCCCCCGCACGTTATCCAAGTTATCGTGGGTACATGGTTCGATTTCGTGTGGACAAGCGATGGAAAGGGCCTAAAGTTCCCGAACTCAGCGTGCGCTCCGACCAGGGCTATGCCGGATGCGGTCCGCGGTTTGAGGTCGGGGAGAAGTACCTGGTTTATGCCGGAATCGAGCAGGCACAGCCTGACGACCCTCCGGAGCTTGCGGTTGACCCATGCTCGCGCAGTAGGCGACTCGACCGGCAGACGTCCAAAGAGGTGCGAGGGTACAAAGAGCTTAATAGTATGTGGTTTCGGCTATGGTCGCACTTGCCCCTCTGAGGGCCATAAAGACTGCGATTGCTGGAGCGGGGTAGCGCGGAGAACTCGATGCGAAAGATATGCTTTCTGGTTGCGGCGCTGGCGACTATCGTTGTCTTGCCGCAGTTCGTAGCCGCCCAGAGTCTCGGAGGAATATTCCCGGATATTACGCAGCAGCAGGATTATGTTTCCCGGCGCGTCTCCAGCTATGACGTCACGGGCGCGAACGCAGACAACAAACTGTTGGCGAGTGGTCAAACGCTGACCGTGTTCGATGCGGCGGGGCCCGGCGACATCACGCATATCTGGTTTACCCTTTCGAGTCACGAGCCTTTATATCTGAAGAAGCTGGTCCTGCGCATGTATTGGGACAACGAATCGACTCCGAGCGTGGAAGCACCCATCGGTGGCCGGTGATTGGGAAGAGACCCCTCACCCGTCCCGCGCCCGCTGGAGAAAGCGCGCGGCGCGGTCCACCCTCTCCCCTCGGAGCGGGAAATAATCGAGAGGCGCGCAGACGCGCCGAGAAGACGACAGCCCTCTCCGAGGGGAGAGGGGGGCGGCAATGCGCCGCCGGGTGAGGGGTCTCTTGCCCGCTGTCTGTTGCAATTTTCGCCGCGCATGGCGGCCTGAATTCTCAAAACGTATAGGGAGGGCAATTTGATCAATCGATCTAATGCGAAGAAATCTCTGGCAGGAGCGTTCCTGCCCATCATGCTTATGGCTTGTACCAGTCTTTTCGCAACCGGCCCTTCGGTGATGCACGGCAAGGTCGTCTACAACATCAAGGACTTCGGGGCGACGGGAAATAAAGCCGATAACGCCCTGCCGGCGATTCAGAAAGCCATTGATACTGCTGCCGTCAAGGGGGGAACGGTATACCTTCCGCCGGGCGACTACACTTCCGGAACGATTCGCCTGCGCAGCCATGTGAATTTTTACCTGGAAGCCGGCGCCACGCTCTACGCCTCGGAAAAACCCAGCGACTTTGCCGACCAGAAGGTAAAGTCCAAGGAAGCCTTGCTGTTCGGCGAAGACCTGGAAGACATTTCCATCGAGGGCCGGGGCACCATCGACGGCCAGCAGAAGTACTTCTGGGCGGACGACACGCTCGAGAGTGCACGCTGGACCCATAAGATGATGCAGATGAAGATGGGTGGTTCGACGGCGCGCAGTTATCCCGCGGGCCATCCCAAGCAGGAGGACTATCCTCACCTGTTGTGGCTGGGGCGCTGCAATAACGTGCAGATCACAGGGCTTTCGTGGCTCCACTCGCCCAGTTGGTCTTTCGCGCTGTTTGCCTGTTCCCGCGTGGTGATCGATGGCATTTACATTTACACCAACCTGCACGATGCGGTTTGGGCCGACGGCATTGACATTGTGAGCTGCCACGACATCAGCATTTCCAACAGCCGGATCGAAACGGGTGACGACTGCATCGCCATTGTTTGCGGAATTCCCGAGTGGGGTCCCGATTACCCGACCGAAAACATCACCATCACCAATTGCCGCTTTTCCTCCGCCTCGGCCGCCATCAAGTTCACCGAGGGGAACAGCCGCCTGGTGCAGCACGTGGTGGTCAGCAACTGCACGATCTATGACACCAATCGCGGCATCACCCTGCAAATTGCCACCGGCGGCACGGTGCGCGACGTGGTCTTCTCCAACATCACCATGGACCTGCACCGCTACGATTGGTTCTGGGCGGGCGACGGCAACGCCTTCAATATTGAAATCCATCGCACCAGCGAATGGAATGAGGAGCCCCCCAAGCCCGGCGAACCGGGACCCGGCTTGATCAAGGACGTTATCTTTCACGACATCATCGTCCACTGCCAGGGAACCTCCAAGATCCAGGGCCATCCGGAAAGGCCGCTGGAGGGAATTACTTTCGCCAACATCAAGTTCTTCATCTCGAGCGATCCCAAGTCGCCTTACGACACGGCTACCTCGGCCATGATTTTCCGCCGCGCGAAGAACCTGAAGCTTCAGAATATCGAAGTGGTCTGGGACAAACCCTCGTCCGACAAATGGCAAAGCGCCCTCGAGGTGGAAGATGTGGATGGCCTCCAGCTTAGCGGATTCAGCGGGAACGCCGCATGGCCGGACCAGAATATTCCCGCCGTCCTTTTGAAGAACGTGAAGAACGCCAACGTGGACAACTCCGTAGCGCGGGCGGACACCAACGTCTTCCTGAAGATCGCTGGCGCTCAGACCCACGACATTCATCTTTTGGGCAACGACTTCCACCAGGCCAAAGTACCGTTCCTGCTGGACCCGGACGTGAAACCTGAAAGCGTCACGGCTTTGGATAATTTCCTGCCGTCCAAGTAGTGCCTTTGGAGCGAACGTAGCGGCGGCTTTACGCCGCCATGTGGCGAGGTAAACTCGCCGCTACATCCTGGCGAGGTAAACTCGCCGCTGCATCTTGGCCTGAGCCGGAAGTCCGGGCCAATAACCCAAAAGGAGTTTCACTGTGAAGAATCACGAAAAGAAAGCAGCTTTGAGCCGGCGGAATTTTCTGAGCGGCTCGGTGGCGGCGACGGTTGCGTCCATTGCCATGCCGGGAAACATGCCGGCCCGCGCGGCGGAGAAAACCGGGCAGGGAATGGCATCGACATCCTCCGATGTTGTTTTCCGCTCCGCCAAGCCCATCTGGCCTAAGGGCCGGGAAAAGGAGATGAATCTCTTTGTGGGCTTCCGCGCGGTATTTCAAGCCCCCGCCGGCAAGCATGTCTACCTGCGCATGACCGGCTGCACGTTCTATCGTGTTTATCTCAACGGGCAATTTCACGGCTGGGGACCGGGCCGCCCTCCCCTCAACTTTGCCCGGGTCGACTCCTGGGACATCACTCCGCTTCTTGTTAAGGGTAGGAACATTGTCGCCGTCGAAGTTGCGGGTTACAACGTCAACGCGTATTACGTTTTGGACCAGCCGTCGTTCCTGCAGGCGGAGGTGGTGACGGATTCGGAAGTGCTGGCGTCCACCGCCGGCGCCGGACAGCCCTTTGTGGCCAGGCTCCTTCCCCATCACATCGAGAAAGTGCAGCGCTACACTTTTCAACGCACCTTCTCCGAGGTGTATCACCTGGAGCCGCACTGGAACGCCTGGCGCGAACATGCCGAGGTTCCCTTTGGGCCCGTGGCCTGCGCGGTCTATCCCCAACGCAAGTTGATTGCGCGCGGGGTTCCGTTCCCCAACTACGTCAAGCGGCAACCGGAGATGATCGCGGCGGAAGGCGAGTTTGACTGGAGCGGCAACGCGCCGAAGAGTTTGATGGAGGATCGCTCCATTCCCTCCGCCGCCAGAATCGGGCCGGATATGCTGGGATATGCCTGGACGGACCTCGATGAGATTCCCTACCTGGAAGCGCAGAAGACAAAAACCACGGTCAACAACCGCGTCGATCGGCCCTACGTTCCGGACGAGGCCCTGCGCATCCGTGCCAATCAATTCAAGACCTTCGATTTTGGCACCAACCTGCCCGGATTTTTCGGCGCGCACGTAACGGTGAAGACCCCTGCCAAAATCTATTTCACCTGGGATGAGACGCTGGCGGACGGCGACGTGGATTTCAAGCGCCTGATGTGCTGCAACGTGCTTGCCTATACGCTGGCTCCGGGCGAATACCACCTGGAGACCTTTGAGCCCTACGGCCTGGAGTTCCTCAAATTGATGGTTCTCTCCGGCGAGTGCGAAGTCGACCACATTTTCATTCGTGAATACGCCGCCTCGGACATCTGGACCGCGGACTTCCATTGCAGCGATGCGCGCTTCAATGAGCTGTTTGTGGCGGGCCGGGAGTGTTTTCGCGCCAACGTCCTCGACACCTATCAGGACAATCCCACGCGCGAGCGCGGCACCTGGATTTGCGACCCGTTGTTTTCCGGGAGCGCGGCGCCGCTCCTAAGCGGGCATGCCAAAGTTGAGCGCAATATGTTCCAAAACTATATGCTCCCCGACCACTTTGTGGGTATGCCGGACGGCATGATGCCGAATTGCTATCCGGCGGATCATCCCGGAGGAGACTTTACTCCCCAGTGGCCGCTCTGGCTTGTGGTGCAATTGGAGGACTACCTTGAGCGCAGCGGCGACGGCGAGATGGTGGAGGACATGCGCGCCCGAGTCATGAAGCTGTTCGATTATTTCCGGCCCTTCCAAAACGAGGATGGCCTTTTGCACGATTTGAAGGGCTGGGCATTTGTCGAGTGGTCGAAATCGAATCAATTCGTTCAACCGCTAAACTATCCCACGAATATGCTTTATGCTGCGACGCTGGCGGCCGCTGGCCGGATGTACAACCTTCCGCATTTCATCGAGCAGGCGGAGTCATTGCGAAAATTGATTCGCCAGCAGTCCTATGACGGACAATTTTTTGTCGATAACGCGGTGCTCAAGGATGGAAAATACGTTCCGACGGACAACCGCAGCGAAACCTGCCAGTACTACGCATTCTTTTTCGGGGTTGCAACCCCTGAAACCTATCCCGACCTTTTTAAGACGCTGCTCAACGAATTCGGCCCGCGCCGGCACAAGACCAATGCCTACCCAGATATCCCTCCTTCGAATGCGTTTATGGGGAACGTGATGAGGCAGGACATCCTTTCCCGCGCCGGCCAGACCGAGCAGCTCGCGCAGGAGGCCATTGACAACCTGCTCTACATGGCGGACATCAGCGGTACGCTTTGGGAAAACAGCAGCGATGAAGCCAGCATGAACCACGCGTTTGAAGCGCACATCGTAACCACGCTCTATCGGGACATCCTTGGCCTTTATAAAGTGGATATGGTGCGCAAAGAAGTGCACCTGCGCTTTACGCCGCTCGCCATTGATTGGTGCGAGGGCCGCACGCCCACGCCCGATGGGTTTGTCTACCTGCGCTGGGTCAAGACCCCGGACGGGCTGACTTATCAGCTCGACGTTCCCGCGGGATATCGTGTTCAGGTGGAGACGCTGGGCAATGTTAATGCGGTCCAAAGGCACTTCCCGCATGGCAAGGTGAATTTCGGCTATAAGGTGGAGGGAGGGTATCAGTAACGTGATGAGCGGTAGTGGTGCAGTTTCCGATTTGCCGGTCACTCACCCAAAATGGAAAGAAATGGCGCAAGCAGAACCCTGTGGCGAGCGTATCATCAAATTCAAAGCCGCAACTCCTTAAATGATCTAGGCTCTCTTACATCATGAAAACGATGAGTTATCCAACTCGGCGAACCATAGTGGTTGTGTTTGCACTTGAGGCTTTGACGGCTGCGAACTGCGTGGGGCAGGACGTGCCGAAGGGCGTGAACTACAAGAAGGCAACCGCTGAAACCAACGCCAAGGCTAAAATTGCACTCGAACGGGCGCTTTCAGACACCGACGCCCCGGCGAACTTCCTAAGTCAAGTGATCAGTTGTGGGCCGATCCTCTGGAATGACCTCAAGGCCGATCATGAGTCTCTATCGAAAGACTCGACTCCGGTGACCATGATGTTGTCAGTGCCGGAGCCCGTCCAGGCCGAAGGCCGGGGCTTTCGGACTCAGGAGCAACGGGATAGATTCTGGAAGCTGGTGCTCGATAAATATCCGGGACTGCGGAAGGGGATTGTTCGGCCAGCACGGGCAAATGAAATTCAGTTCTACTGGGCAACAATACCTTTTGACATCGAGGAGCCATTCTTTGCGATTGAGACGCCAACTGACATCTTTGTCGCTAACCTGAGGTTTGAGAAGGACACAGCAACATTGTTCTGGCTCGACAGAATGGACGACCTCCGAAAACTTAAGAAGTGACGGGCGGATTGTCGGCAAACCGGAAACTGCTCCACTACCTGATGAGCCGCCCGCTTGCCGGTAACCACCCCGTCGCCTGCGGTGCCACCCCTCCTAAATCAGGAGGGGAGTTTTTTGGAGCCTTTCCGCAGAGAAGGCGGCGGAGCCGGAGAAGTAGGGTCCTTGGGAATCGATAGCACTTTTAGCAGACAGAACTCACGAGGAGGAATAATTCATGAAAACTGAACTCTCGCGGCGTAAATTCCTCGCTATCTCGGCGGGCGCCAGTGCGCTGACGGTAAATGGCCTGAAGGGTTTTGCCGGCGCCGGAGGGGCTTCTGAGGCTCCCGTGCCCATGGATCCCAAAGAGCCCGACCGGCTGTTTTCACCGGGCCTCAAAGGCGCGGAGTGGAACACCTTCCACGCGGCGGGTTATAGCAAGCCTGTGTCGGGCATCTGCTATCGCACCAAGCCTGAGGGCTACTTTGGCCTCTACATCGACAAGCCGCTACCTGTTTCCGGCATGCCGCTGGGAGGGATTGACACCGGTGCGTTGTATCTCGAGCCCTCGGGCCAATTGGGCTACACCTCCATCTTCAATCACCTCACACCGGTTGGCGGTCCCTTGAATACCCCCTACCTGGGAATCGCCAGCGCCGGCCGAGGGTGGGTATTTGGCACGGGCCAGACCAAGAATTATGCGGGAAACAACGGGCCGTCATTTGGACTCAGCGTGTGCGGCGGAATGCAGGAAAGCGAGTATTGGGGACACTATCCCATCGCCGACGTCGAATATAAGTCGGACGCGCCGGTGCAGATCGGCGTGCGGAGCTGGTCACCGTTCATTCCTGGCGATTCCAAGGCGTCCAATACGCCCGGCGCAGTTTTTGAAGTTCACCTGAGAAATGCGAAAACGACGGGGCAGAAAGGCTGCGTGGTTTTCAGCTTTCCGGGCTTTGCCGAACATCACACCCGTGACTTCTCGATTGGCTGGCCCAATTTGCCCAAGAAGCCGGTGATGCCTCTTCCCCAGATTTCCCGCCTCCCTGCGCCCACTGGTCTCAAAGGCGTCTGGGTGGAAGACAAGGCGTGGGGAATGAGCTACGTTCTGGCGACGGTGGACGAAGGTCAGGTGCGCAGCGGCGGGGCTCTTGGCGTAGACGGACGGACTTGGGATAAGGCAGAAGAGAAACTGCCCTCCACCGCCGAATGCGACGACGGGGGCTCATCCTTGACCGTGGACTATAATATCGGGCCCGGTGAAGAGAAGGTGATTCGCATCATCCTGGCCTGGTACGCGCCGGAGTGGGAAGGCAATGGCGTTCCGGGAACCGGCGGGGAACGCATCTGGACGTATGCACCGGAGGGAGAGACGCTGTCCACCACCGGCAAGCGCTTCACCCACATGTACGCCACGCGCTTTGCCAATGCCGGGGAAGTAGCAAGCTACCTGGCCCGCAACCATGAACAGTTGCTGGAACGCATCATCGCCTGGCAGTCGGAAGTCTATTCCGACCCGACGCTGCCCGCATGGTTGGCGGATTCGCTCATCAACGCCCTCTATTATTTCGCTCCGTGCAGCATGTGGGCGCAAGCCAAAGATCCCATTGGAAGCTGGTGCCGGCCGGAGGACGGGCTCTTTGCTTTGGAAGAGTCCCCGCGCGCTTGCCCACACATGAACACGCTCTCGAACGTGGGGATGTCCGGGCCGACCTTCTCATTTTTCTTTCCCGACCTGGCCCTGTCCATGTTGCGCACCATTCGCTCCACACAAAGAGAGAACGGTGATGTTGCCCAGCTTTTGGGGCGCTGGGCCGACCCGGCAAATTACATGTCGTACGACTATCAGGAGGTGATTTCCGGCTTCTGTTACGTGTCGGCGGCGTACCTGCACTGGAAGATCACCGGGGACGAAGCCTTCATGAAAGAGTTTTATCCATCGGTGAAGAAGGCTCTGCAATACTCCTTCACTCAACGGCCAGACCTGGGCCCGTCGCAGATCATCGCCATGCCGCCGTTTCGGGAGCACACTTGGAACGACAGCGAATGGTTTGAGGATCGCTCCATGGTGGGCTACGTCTCCCACCCGGGCGGGCTGCGCCTGGCGGGGGCGGAAATGCTGAAGGCCTGGGCGCAGGCCATGGGGGATTCGGAAGAGGTTACGTACCTGGATTCACTGGTGGCCGCCGGCAAGGACGCCATGCAGAAATACTTGTGGAAGGGCGATCATTACCTGATTTACAACGATACGAAAACCGGCAAGACGCTGGACGCCATCTTTTCCCCCACGCTCAACGGTCAATACTGGGCGCATTTCACCGGTGTGCCCACCGTCTTCCCCAAGGAAAACGTGGAGAAGATGCTTTCCCTTCAGCGCGACAAGGTTTGCAAAATCAGCAAACTCGGAATGCCGCCGATTTACGCGAATCCCGACGGCACGATGTGGAACAAGGATAAAACCGGGTACCTCACGGGCGCATACCTCTACACCAACCACCAGGTGATGTGGAATGCCCTCACCTTTATCTACGAAGGGCACAAGGATGTCGGGCTGGAGTTGCTGCGCAAGAATCTCGAAATCAACTATCTTGTCTGGGGTTATACGTGGGATGGCACCAACTGCTGTAGCGCCGGCGGAGATACCGGCGAAGTAAACTACGGTTGGGACTATTGGTTCAACTGGTCCATATGGAACGCGCCGGCAGCGCTGCTGAATAAGGACATCACGGCGTTGTCGCAACCCGGCGGGTTGGTGCACAGAATGCTGGAAGCGGCAAAAGAGAAGTCGTAGGCGTGGCCGTGCAACGCTGATAACGCATCGAATTCCTGTGGAGAGACAATTCCCGAGCATGTGGTTCCGCCTTACTCTTGCTGCCTTGTTGATCTCCGGCCTTGCCACCAGCCTGTCTTTAGGGGCGCGTGCGGGCACTCCGGCGGTGCCTGACACGGCCGATCAAACCGCCATTCAGGAAGCCGCCAGTTGGATCGGGCGCGAGAACGAGGTTGAAACCGAATATCGTTACGTCATGACCTGCAAGGTGCGTTTTGTGTTTTTCTGGGCCGGGAGTGATGACGTGGGCGGTGGGTATGTTCGCATCGGGAAGGCCGCCGGGGATGAGCGGCAGCAGATGATCCAGGTCCTTTTTGGATCAGACCCCGCCAAGGCGCCGCTATCCATTAATCGCTGGGGCGCGGGGACGGAAGTTCTGCGCAGTCAGGAATCCGGTCAGCCAGGGGCGAGCGCATTTTTTGGGTTTATGAAATCGTCCAAGGGTCAGTCTGTGCTTGCCATGAGGAGTGAGCTTTCCAAGGAGAAAACCAACGGGGCACACCTTTTTGAGGGGATCATTAGTCGAGTGGACGAAGGCCGGGCGCTGACCACCTCCGTCCCCTATACCTCGAACCGGGATTTTGATCTGCACCAATACGCGGAAGCGGAAAAAGCGGCATTGCAACAATTGGAGAGTAACCCCGCGCGTCATATCCAGCGCGTGGAAGGCGCCGCGCGGCAGGCGTGTCCGCGGGCGGGGGAATTTCTGACGACGATGCTGCAACTGATCGATGACGCCGTGGCCGGCCGCCCTACGCCCGAATCGCTTTGCTACATCTACAACGCCCGCCATTACCAGGCCACCCTGCTGAGTGTCCAACCCGTCGCGGAAAAGACGGTGCACGTCGGGCTGCATGGGAACGGAGGCGCCATCGATCAGACTTATCACCATCTCCGGCAAGGGCACTTTGAGGTGGCGTGCCAGGAGACAGGCACCAAGTCGATATTCGACATCGTGATCGGCATGGAGGGAAACCTGCGCGGCGCGCCCCTTCAGATCACCTACCAACCCAACTGGTGGTTTCAGGTCATTCTCAATCTCATGCCGAACACCCCACATCCCAACCCAGACTTGCATCACTGATGCGCCACCTCTAAGGAGCGAATGATGAAACGTCGCGATTTCATGAAGTCGGGACTGATATCGTTGGCCTCACTGGGTGCGGCAGGCGCCTCGACCCTCGGTGCCCCCGATATTATCGGGGGATATTCTGAGGGTCAGAAAATCACCCTCAGCAACAAGTTTCTTGAGTGGGAATTGACGATGACGGGCGGCGCCGCTCGGAGCACTCGCCTGCAGAATAAGCTCAGCGGGCGGGCTTTTGAGATCAGCGAAAGTCAGGAGCTTCAGCTCACTTTTTCCGCAGCGAAAGCGCGCATTGAAATCCCCTGGTGGCGGGCGAGGGTGGGGTCAGACCATGACGCCGATTCTCCCGACCGCGAACGCGGATACCTGGCCGGCTACCACCTGGAGGAATACCAGGACGACGCGGACTGGTCGAAACCCCTGAATCTACTTCTGCGCGGCATGGACCGCAGCGATATTCCCCCCGTCTTTAATGGGTATGCCTGGTTTCGACAGCAGTTCGAGTTGCCAAGTGACGCATGCGGGGAACTACTTACCTTTTGCCTCGGCGGTTATACGCAAGAGGATTGGAACGAGTACTGGGTCTATGTCAACGGCATCGAGATTGGCCACTGGAAGAAGTCCGGGCGCTGGCGCGAGCCCGAGCAGTTGGCGCTGCGTCCGGGTTCTGCGGGATACGACAAGCTGCGCTTCGGCGGGCAGCAAAACCTGCTAGCCATTCGGACCTTTCAATTCGACAAGCGCTTTGAGGGAGTGAGTGATGCGATCCTCGATCGGGTTACTTTTGATGCCCGTCTCGCCGACCAGTTCATCGCCGTTGGACAGCCTTACCGGCATGTTTCCGATTTCAAGTTACGTGCTTGGCGCAAGACAGAAAGCGGCGAGGGCTCCAAATGCACTTTTGTTTTCGTGAGTGACCAGGAGCAGATTCATCTCACTCTTTATTACGAACTGGTTGGGTATTCGAGGCGCAAATGGGTTCAGGTGACGAATGCGGGAGGAACGGAGCGGCTCCTGCTGGACGTTGACTTGGATGACTTCCACCTCAATGCTCCGATGCGCGAGGGCGATTACGGCCAGCCCTTGATCGCCGCCGGCGAACTATTTTGCGCGGTCGAGCATCCCGCCGGAGTCAATCAAGGCATGGGCGGGCGCGTTCGCCTGCGGCATCTCCCGGGCAAACGACTGCCCGCCGGCGGCAGCTTTACCAGCAAAGTTGCCATCATCGGCGTGGCGCCGCAAGGCGAAGGGCGCGAGCAGTTCCTTGAGTACATTCGCGCCCGCTCCCCGCGCAAGGGGTTGCTGAGTATCTATGATCCGCTTGGTATCAATGGATTTCCCGACCACCCATGCTGGACCTTGGACGACCGGGAAATGCTGGGAACGATGGATCTGTTGGAGAAATGGCAAAAGCAAGGGGTGAAGTTCGACTATTACGTTCCCGACGTCGGTTGGCAGGACCGAACCGGCGACATGACGCAGTTCTGGCCGCAGTGTTTTCCGAGTGGCCCCGATGAGGTCATCCATCGGGCCAACCAACTCGGCATGAAGTGGGGGCTCTGGTTCAGCGGGACGCATGGCGAATGGGGCATTGGAGAAAATCCCCGATTAGGGCCGAGCCAAACGATTGTTCCGGGCGGGGAACCGGTTCGCTATGAATATCGCGACGGGTTTCCACAGGACGATTGGCGGCAGCAGTTCTGCCTGGCCTCCGAGCCTTACTTCACGACCTTCCGCGACGGCCTGCTGCAACACATCCGGCGTTACAATCTCCAATTTTACAAAGTCGATGACTCTACGTATTACTGCAACAACCCGGAACATGGCCACCTGCCGGGGAAATATTCGACGGAAGCCAACTTCGACGCCCTCATCGAAATTGCCCAAGCCACGCGCCAAGCGAATCCCAACATCTACATCATGTGGTATTGGGGAATTCGGTCTCCGTTCTTTCTCCTGTACGGGGATTCAATCTTTGAAAAACGGATCACCCTGGAAGCGTCGAGCACGGGCGACCAGCCCGCCCTTTTCTTCCGCGACGCGGTAAATCTGGCGCTTGATCAAGGCACTCAATTCTGCGAGTTCATCCCTCCCATGAGCAGGGACAGCCTCGGGATCTGGATCACGGACACGCGTTGGGGCAACTCGATGCACAAAGAACGCTGGCAGGAGGCCGCGGTGATGGACCTCGGCCGCGGGAATTTGTTGTTCCCCCAAATCTGGGGCGAATTGAACTTGTTCGATGACCGCGACATCGCCTTTCTGGCGTGGATTCAGAAGTTGGCCAAACAGAACGAGGCAATCCTCCAGCGGCAAAAGACCATTCTCGGCGATCCCTGGAAAAGTGAGATTTATGGATACGCCTACTTCCACGGCGACCGCGGGCTCATCTTCATGAACAATGTGGATTTCCAGGCAAGAAAGATAAGTCTGCGTCTTGATGAAAGCATAGGCTTGAAGTCGCCCGCAGGCACCGGGTTGGGGCTGATGGGGCACTTTCCAGACCACTCCGAACTGGTCAGGGAAGGCGAGGCATCGCTCGAAAGTGGGCAGACTATTGAGGCCTGGCTGCGGCCGTTTGAAGTGGCCTTGTGGGAGATCGCGCCGGAGGGGGGCCCGGCCACCAGGGCGGTGGGACTGGGCCGACGAACGCTTGCGAAGGGAAAGCCGGACATCCAAAGTCACCGGCTGGAGCTGGAAACCGAGCCGGCGGGTGCGGGGATGGAAGTTTACTTTGCTGAACCCGACCCGCATTTCCGCGCGGCCATGAACCGTCCCGCCCTGGCGGAATTCAAGCGGCTCGGTTACGAGAAACGGATCATGGCCCGCCGCGCCAAGATGCCTGATCTTGAGGGTCGCCCGCACGTGTTGGCGCTGGTCCTTCGCTTGCGCAAGGAAGGGAAGTGGTGGCGCCATCGCCAGCCCGCCGATCTAATTCAGACCTCGGCAAGAGTTGGTGACCAGGTTTTGCACCTGGAGGCGGTGCCCAATTTTCGCCAGACCGGAAACAACCAGTGGGCCCCCTGGCTGGTGTTTAAGATTCGCACCAACCCGGCGTGGTCCGGCAAGGATTTTCACGTGGCGTTCAATGCGTACCTGCCGCCCGAGGTGGATTGCCAGGACGAAGGCTGGGTGGTGCCCGAGTGGTGGATGGAAAAGCGAACGTGATTCAATTTCGGAGTGCGGGAGTTCGCTCCCGCTTTTTCCACCGCTGACTCGTCAGCGGTTGGAGATTCGCCGCAATGAGTTGCGGCGAGGGAAAGCGGCGACGAGTCGCCGCAGTCCAAAACCCGGACCAAGGAGGCAAGATGACGAGGAGAACAGTAATCTGGTCGCCGCTGTTGCTGGGCGCCCGGCGCGCGTGGAATATGCTCGCCAAAGGCTTGACGCCCGCATGGGCGGCAAAGGGTGCAAACCCAACCCCGGCACGTGGTGGGGAGAACGGAATCCTGCTGGAGAATTCAAATCATAAGCTGGAGTTTGATCGCAACAATGCGCGACTGCTCTCACTGCGAGCCAACACTGCGCCCGACCAGGAGTTTGCTGTCTCGAGTGACGAGCTGCCCGTGTTCGTAATTCAATATCTGACCAGCGAGAAGCAGTTCCGGCAAATCGCTTCCACGGATGCGAAGGAAGTGAATGTTCGATCGGCGGATAAGACCCTCACCGCCGATTTCACCGGGCTGGGGGGATTGGACCTGGCCGCGACCGTGACCGTCCGTTTGATGGAAAACGATCCCGCGAGTTATTGGTCCATCTCCATCCGTAACCATGCGAACCTTTCGATTACGGACGTGCAGTTCCCCTTTGTCGTCGTGCCCTATCATTTGGGTGGAAAGCCCGGTTCCGAAGCGCTGGTGCAGCCGCTGATGACAGGGCGCTTCTGGGAGGCTCCCAAACCGGAGGAGCTTGAGCCCGACAGTCCCCATGCGTGGCAGTTCCGCCCGGAAAACACCGATACCAGCCACTATCCCGGGCTCACCTTTGCCCAGTTCCTGACTTATTACAATGACCGCGCGGGGATTTACATGGCCTGTCACGATAACTCCGGGTCCATCAAGCTCATCAAGCCGGTTCACAACCGGGCGGAGGGAATTCGCCTGGGCATTGCCCACGTGGGTGACTGGCCCACGAATGGGGAGCGCGACCTTGGTTACGATGTTGTGGTGCGAACCTTTAAGGGTGATTGGTACGACGCGGCCGGTTTATACCGGGACTGGAGCCTGAAACAACATTGGGCCGCAACCCCACTCTACAAACGGCAGGATGTGCCCGACTGGCTGCTGGATTCCCCGCCGCACATTATTGTGAAAATCCAGGGCGAGGTGGATAATGCGCCTGCTGAACCCAATAAACAGTTTCTTCCCTATCCCAAAATTATCCCCTTACTGGAGAACATTTCGAAACGCCTTGATTCCCCCCTGGTGGCCATCGTCATGGCCTGGGAGCGCCCGGGGCCGTGGGTTTATCCGGATTGCTTTCCGCCAGCCGGCGGCGATGAATCGCTAAGCGAGTTCGCCCAATTGGCCAGAGAGCGGGGCTGGCACGTGGGCAGTTATTCAAATGGGACACGTTGGGCTACCAAGCATTACTGGACTGGGTATGACGGTGAAAAGTATTTCGCCGAACAAAAAGGGGCGGAAACCGTCTGCCGGACGCACGATCAAAAACTCTGGGAAGAAAATTGGGGCAACGCATGGCGTCCGAGCTATGCCTGCTGCCTGGGGGTGACGAGGACGAGGGAGATCGCTGACGATTTTGTGCGCCGGCTCCTGGGTGATGGGCTCGATTGGTTGCAGTTTCTCGACCAGAATGTTTCCTGCTCCACTTTTCCGTGCTTCGCGCCCGACCACGGCCACCCACCCGGGCCGGGCAAGTGGATGAATGCGGCCATGCAGCGGCTGCTGGACGACTTCCGGCAGATCGCCGACGAGCAGACCAGGAAGAGCGGGGGAAATCGGAAATTCGCTTTCTCGGTGGAAACTCCCCCCAATGAGTTCTTTATGCATAACTTCCAGGTCGGCGACATGCGGGCTGCGCCTCCCGGCCATGGCACCTACGGAAACTTGTTCTTTCCGCTCTATTCCTTTCTCTACCATGAGTTCGTACTCCTGCAAGGCGGATTCGGCCTGGCCCCCACCCCCTTTCACATGCAAATCTGCAGCGCCAGCAATCTGGTGATGGGCGAGATTACCGGCGCGATTCTGACCGGTGACGGCAAACTGCTGAACCGCGGCGAGACCAACCATTGGTGGATGCCCTGGTCGCCTGCCGTGGGGAATAACGACGATTCGCTTGCCATGCTGCGGTGCACCACGGCGCTGCGCCGCGGCAAGGCCAGGGAGTATTTAGTCTTTGGAAGGATGCAGCGGCCGGCGGAGGCGGCGGGAATCAAAATTGTCCATTGGGAGAGCGATGGCCTGGTTCGCAAGATTCCGGCGGTTTTCCACTCCGCGTGGCAAAGCCCCCAGGGCCGGTTTGGCATCGTCCTGGCAAACTGGACCCATGAAACTCAAACCGTCTCAATTTCTGATGCTCGACTGGGAAAACAGATCACCGAATCCATCTCCACGCAGGATGTGAAGACCCGGGCACGGCAGGCCACCCCCGGAAAAATGGCCGTATCGCTTCCACCGCTCAGTTGCGCGCTGGTCGAAACGGCTTGATACCAGAAGGGTAGCGCGTCTGTTTTGAAAGGTCCGCGGCTTTTTCTTGCCCATGGGGACGAGCCGCGGACCTTCATGAAGGTATGCGCTACGATCTCTTGCTGTCTGTCGTCTGCCGCCCTACTCTACTCCCCGCCTCACGGTGTTCCGATATTTCAGGAGGATGGTCATCAGGGCCATTCCCGTAGCCAGCAACAGGAGGGCCGAAGGCTCTGGGGTCGCGGCCGGCGCATAATAATCTGCTGAACCTGTCAAAATCAGGTCCAGGGTGCCGTCGTTAGATGAGAAACTCCAGCTATCACCGCCCGGCAGCGTCGGCAGGCCCACCACATCCGTGAAGCCACCCGAAATGCCATCCGTTGCCGTCACCAGTTCGAACGTCTCGCTTGGGACTATCACCAGGCCAGAGCCGGGGACCAGGTCCAACTCAAGTGTCCCGGCCAGAGTCGCTGTCCCTCCGATTACAACCAACCGGCTATAGTCGGGATCAGCCGTCGTACCTCCCAGGAAAGCCTCCAGGATGCCGGTCGGACCCTGCGTGTAGTTGCCATAGATGGTCAGGGTATCGGGAATGCCCGGGTCGGACGCGGTGACGGTGCCCCCGACGTTGTCGACGTTACCCGTGATATTGCCGCTGCCTGAAACCATCCCGCCGTTGATCGTGGCTGTACCCACCGCCATCGCGCCGTTCACCTTCAGGCTGGCGCTGGCACCAGACTGGTTAAAGTTGTTCGTCCCGCTGGGACCAATGGTGAGCGTGCTCGGCTTCCCCACCGTCACGCTACCGGCGTTGGAGAAGTCTCCGGGCGTGGTAAAGTTGCGGCCGTTCTGGATGGTGAAACTGCCCGTCGCGGTGTTGTTGCTGAAGTTAGACAGGGCATCCAGGCCCGCCGCGTCCAAGAAGTTTGAGTTGCGGCCGTCCAGCAGAATGGTGGCGGCGTTGTTGACGATTTCCCCACCGCCATTGCCCAACGCATCGATCTGCAAGGTCCCGGGCGAGGCCACTGTGCCGTGGACGTTATATGTGCCGCCGGTGAGGGTGTTGCCGCTGAAGTTGGTGAGCGAACCACCTACCAGGTGCAGCGTGTTGCCGCTGTTCGCCTGGAGGGTGCCGTTGTTCGTGACCGTTCCGTTGTCGATGTCCAATTCGCTTGTCAGCAGAGCCCCCGTCGAATTGGCAATGATAGTTCCGCCTGCCTCGTTGATCAACGTCGCACCACTGTTTTGGATGATGCCCCCTCCCTGGATCGTATTGCTGATGTTGTCTAAGGTGACGCCGGAGGAGAGGGAGATCTCAGCGTTGNNCCAGGATGTTGCCGTTATTGATGATCGCTCCATTAAGACTGGTGCTGCTGCCATAGTCGCTCGTGTAGGCGCCGTTGAGGGTCACTGCGCCCGCGCTGGTGCTCCCATCCAACGTGGCCGTGTACCCGGTGGGCGTTCCAAAGAAAGCGCCGCCGTTATTGTTCAGCGTCCCGCCCTGAATCGTTGTAGACCCAAACAGCACCGAGGCGCCGGGGCCGTTGGCCGTAATGTTCCCTCCGGCGTTGTTCACCGTGTTACCATAAATCGCCAGGATGCCGTTGTTGGTGGCTTCCATCAAACCGGCGTTGGTGACATTCGCCAACCCCACGGCCAGTGTATACGCAACGCCCCCGCCACTCAGCAGGGGAGGCCCTGTCGTGTTGGCATTGATGATTCCCCCCGCCTCATTGATGAGGGTGGTGCCGGCGCCAGAGTAGTATCCGGTCGAGAATTCGCCCTCTCCCTGGATGGTGTTGTTGACGTTGGTCAGGGTGGCGCCATTGTGCAGGGATATGGCAGCGGCGGCGCCGGCCGCAGTAGTGTTCAGCGTCACCGTGCCCCCGCCCGAAAGCGTCACGCTGCCGGGAACAAACAGGTGTGTGGCGCCGCTGCCCCCGCCGTTTACCAGGATGTTGCCGTTATTGATGATTGACCCAAAGAGGTAGGTGTCGGTGCCAATGCCGCTGGTGTAAGTGCCATTGAGGGTCACCGCGCCCGCGCTGGTGCTCCCATCCAGTACGGCTCCCCCCCCGGCAAGGGTGGGAGTTCCCATAGTCCCCCCGTTGAGTGTACTCAGCGTTCCGCCCTCGATGATGGTGCCGCCGTACAGTTGCACCGTGCCGCCGTTGGCCGTAATGTTCCCCCCGGCGTTGTTCACGATAGTCCCGTCAATTTGCAGGATGCCGCTGCCCGTGGCTTTCATCAAACCGGAGTTCGCGAATGTCCCATTATAGCCACTGAGAGGCCAAGTGACGATGCTCAGCGTCTTAACCGCCGCGGACGACGTCGCGTTAGCATCGATGGTCCCCTCATTAACGAATTTCCCGCCATAGGTCAGGATGGCACCATCTCCCTGAATGGTGTTGTTGGCGTTGGTCAGGATGGAGCCATTGTCTACAAACAACATAGCATAGCTTCCCAAGCCATTAGGAGTGTTAGTGCTGCTCAGGGTCACCGTGCCCTGGCCCGAAAGAGTCGTGGCGACACCGGTTGTGAAAGAGACCTTGCCGTCGATGCCTTCAATGTCGATCTGGCCAGCATTGATGATGTCAGATCCATTTACACCAATACTCCCTCCATTAAGGTCCAGACTATTGCCCGCGCCAAGTTGTAGGCTGCTGGCGCCCACGCCGACGTTCAGAATAATGACGGGATTATTGGTAGTGCTGATGATACACACGCTGGAACTACCGGGTACTCCCGCTGACCAATTCGATGCATTGATCCAGGAATTGCTGACGGAACCGGTCCAATTATCGGTACACTGCCCCAGCGCCGCCGGCGTTGAAAGACAAAGGACAACGAGCAGAACCACGATCGCTCCTGCCCAGCGGATGGCGTACCCCGCGAGTTTCTTTTCAGCCGACAAAACAGTCGCAGTCAACATGGCAGCATTCCCCTTTTTCGGATATCGTCCTGGCAACAATGGCCCAAGCGAGCTTTCCTAAGCGCTAAAAACCCCAACAGCGTCGCACCGCGCAGCGCCTAAAAGTCTGATAAAAGTCGAAGTAGTAATGCTCACTTATCCAACTATGCAACATCATGCGACTCATGAGGGATCAGTTTTCCACTGCATAGTTCATTGCAATCAATAACATGGAAGCCTGCGAGCAAAAACTCTGCACAACTACCCTGCGGTCGGGCTCGAAAGCCCTGGTGAAAAATCGTTTTCCAGCCTTTTGCTTAGCGTGCCGACTTAGCTATTCGTGGAACAAGTCGATATTTTGATAAATGGCATTAGCATTGATCATAAATCTCAAATTCCAAAGCGACAAAGGTCTGAAAATAAAGCTGTCTCGCCAGCAGAGCCCTAACTCAAGCCCAAACGCTTGCAACCAGCTTGCCAACAAGGCCGTCCCACACCTTAAGTTCTCCGCATCGCCGGCGAGCCGGGCATTGCGTTCGGTGGGTGTGCAAATTTCCTGCCCGCCTGGAAATGCGCGCGTGCTGCCCAAGGCCTCCTCGGCCCTCCCGGGCGGGGAGGAATCTCATCAGCCGTAGGCTAATGACGTTGTTCCCTTTCGGGGAACAAGGCGGAGGCCCGGCGCTCCAAACTGAGTCACCATAAAAAATCTTGCTTTTAATCCTGGTTTTGATGCACGGTAAATTTGTTCTAAG
>PLWR01000185.1 GCA_003165615.1 Acidobacteriota bacterium
GCGGAGGAATAATATAAATCATTAATCGACGATGTACTAGTCCGAATGTAGAACCCCCTCACCCCCCGGCCCCTCTCCCCCAAAGGGGCGAGGGGAGGCGTAATTTGGTTTAACTACCCTCGCCCCCTTGGGGGAGAGGGTGGCGCGAAGCGCCGGGTGAGGGGGTCACCCAGGATCAATTGAGAACCAATCGTCTGTGCGCAAGGCACGTCCCAGGAATCGAGAACAGAATTGTCATTCATTGAAGTTGAGGATTTAACCAGGACCTACAGCGCATCGGTCAATGCGCTGCACCACCTTTCCTTTACGGTGGAAAAAGGCGAGTGGATCGCCGTGATGGGTCCGTCCGGCTCCGGCAAGAGCACCTTGATGAATATCCTCGGGGGCCTCGATATGCCGACAACCGGGCGCGTAACGCTGGATGGACGGGAAATCTCCGCGCTTTCCGCGAGCGAGCTGGCGCGTTTTCGGGCGGACAAAATCGGCTTCGTCTTTCAGCAATTCCATTTGATCCCGTATTTGACGGCGCTGGAAAACGTCATGCTGGCGCAGTATTTTCACAGCCTCTCAGATGAGCGCGAAGCCGCGGAAGCACTGGCCCGCGTGGGATTGGGCGACCGGCTGCGGCATTTACCCTCGCAGCTTTCGGGCGGTGAACAGCAGCGCGTGTGCGTGGCGCGAGCGCTGATCAATCAGCCCAACCTGATTCTTGCCGACGAGCCCACGGGCAATCTCGATGAAGTGAATGAAACCCTGGTGATGGGCCTGCTGACGGAATTGCACCGCGCGGGCCACACCATTGTGTTGGTCACGCACGACCCGGAAATCGGCCGCATGGCCGAGCGCCGCATCGAACTGCACCACGGCCGCCTGACGGAAGTTTCCGTTTTCCCCACGAATGAAGAGGAGTTGATCGATAACCTGCTGAAGGCCGTCTGGCACGTGCAGGAGGATACTGGACACGATGTGCTTAAACCCGATGATCTCCCGGAGTTCGCGCGCAATCGCGCCACGTTTTTGTTAATGGCGCAGGAGGGACTGGTTCAACTCGAAAGTGGGGAACTTACTTTTGCCCCGCCCGGTGAGGCACGCGCCCGCCATGTGCTGCGGCGGCATCGCATCTCTGAACGCCTGTTGTGCGAGACTTTTGGAATCGACAAGGATGTGGTGGACGATCACGCCGCCAAAATCGAGCACTCGCTCAGCCTGGATGTGACCGAGAAGATCTGCACGTTCCTTCACCACCCGCAAACCTGCCCCCACGGTTCGCCCATCCCGCGCGGGGAGTGCTGTCCGAAGAGATAGGGGCTAGGGGTTAGGGATTGGGGAAAGAACAAATGCTGAATTATGAATTATGAATGCGGAGCCGCCCGGCCCAGCCCGGAATGTTAAATAATTAGATAAATCCCAGCACATTAACAACACAAACAAGGTTATTTATTTCTAAACAACACCTCGCGCAAAACCACCACGCACGAGGAATGTTTTCAAGCCGACGCCCCCCCAGAATCATTCCAAGGCGCGGTCAGGTCACGGCTAGCCAGTCGAGTTGACCATATCTACGGTTAGGCTGCTAGAACTGGCTGCGGCTAGCCGCGTAGATCCCCGTCCTCAACCATCTTTTCGATCTCGAACTTTCCCATCTCGAGCGCGTTGACTTGGCACAAGTCGCAACCTATGATGTCGGCACGAGGAGTTCCTACTCCCAACGTTCGGAGGCCGCCTCGCCATGATCGGTCAGAGTGTGTCCCACTATCGCATCGTCGAAAAGTTAGGTGGCGGCGGCATGGGTGTGGTGTACAAGGCCGAAGACGCCAAGCTGGGCCGCTTCGCCGCACTCAAGTTCCTGCCCGAGGAGCTTTCTAAAGATCGGCAGGCGCTGGAACGCTTCCAGCGCGAAGCCCGCGCCGCCTCGGCGTTGAACCATCCCAACATCTGCACCATTTACGAGGTCGATGAGCATGCGGGTCGCCCCTTCATTGCCATGGAATTGCTGAAGGGTGAAACCCTCAAGCACCACATTACGGGAAAGCCGCTCGGCACCGATGATCTGTTGGAAGTCGCGATTCAGATCGCCGATGCCCTCGACGCCGCCCACGCCGAGGGGATCGTTCATCGCGACATCAAGCCGGCGAATATCTTTCTCACCAGTCGCGGGCAGGCAAAGATCCTCGACTTCGGCCTGGCGAAAGTGGCGGCATCCCCGCGAGTAGTGGTCGAGGGCGTGGGAGCTTCAAGCCTGGCGACAGGAACAGGAGGAGAAGAACTTATCACCAGCCCGGGCACGGCGCTGGGGACCGTGGCGTACATGTCACCGGAGCAGGCGCTGGGGCAGGAGCTCGACGCGCGCACGGACTTATTCAGCTTCGGCGTGGTGCTGTATGAGATGGCCACGGGGCGCCTGGCTTTTTCGGGCACCACTTCGGCCGCCATTTTTGACGGCATCTTGCACCGTGCGCCCGCCTCGCCGGTGCGTTTGAATCCGGAGTGCCCCGCCGAACTGGAACGCATCATCAACAAGGCGCTGGAAAAGGATCGCGACCTCCGCTATCAGCACGCCTCCGAGCTCCGCTCCGACCTGAAGCGCCTGAAGCGCGATACGGATTCAGGGCGGTCCACCGCCGCGGCGGGGCTGATGCCCACCCAACGAGGGCGTCCACTCGGGGCCTCCCTGCGAAAGTGGTGGATGGTCGCACTCGCGGCCGTCGCCATCATCCTGGTCGGGGCATTCCTGGCCTATCGCTACCGGCCGGCGAAAGCCCCGAGCGGCCCCGGGAAAATCACGCAAATCAGCCATTGGAATAAGCCTATCTATAGCGCGAAGCTGTCGGCGGATGGGCGCACCGTGGCTTTCTGCTCGCTGGTGGGGGGTGTAGGTCAAGTCTTCGTGATGCTCGCCTCGGGCGGAGAGCCGCTGCAGTTGACCCGCGACGAGGGCGACAAGAATGTGGAGGACTTTTCCGTCAATGGCGCGGAAATCTATTACGCACCGACGTTCGGCCGCAACGAGACATGGGCCGTGCCCACCCTGGGGGGGACGCCGCGCCGGGTGGCATCCGGTCACGCCCTTGTGCCGTCTCCGGACGGCAGTTCGTTCTTCTACCTGAAGTACGGCAGTCGGGCGGTCTTCCGCGCCGATAGCTCCGGCCTCAACGAAGAAACGGTCTACGCCTTTGATAATCCTCCGCTGCAGCCGGTCTGGATTCTGCCTTTCCCTGGAGGCAGCGACCTGCTTGTCGCGTCAAAGGCGCAAGAGCTCGCCCGAGAATTCCAATTGCACAAGGTGAGTGTGGCCAGCCGCTCGGCGGTAGTTTTGGGGACTGTGTCCGGGATCAACACCGACATGGTCTGGGAGGAGCCTGGAAAGACCTTGCTCTTCAGTCGCACGGTCAGCGGACTCACCAACCTCTGGAGGTATAACCTGGCCGACCGGAGTCTGGCCCAAGTCACGTTTGGTCCTGGACCGGATATGTGCCCCATGCCCGACCCCGCCGGCCGAGGAATCTACTACGCCAACGGCAGGTTGTCCGGGAATCTGACTGCCTACCATGTTCGTAGTAACCAGTTCGTGGACATTGTGGCGGAGGCCAGCTCGGAACCCATGATCTCGCCTGACGGAAAACGCGTGATGTACATCAAAATCCTTGGGTCCAACCAAACCGAAATCTGGGTTTCAGACCTCGGAGGCGAGGCCAGAATTAGACTTGCCTCCTCCGCATCGCTGCACACTGGGGATTGGTCACCTGACAGCTCTCAACTGGCCTTTATGGATTACCAGAGCGGAGAAAGCAAGGGCTATGTCGTCGGGGCAGACGGTCGTGATCTCCGCCAAATCGGGCGGGTGGAAGGGACTATGGGAGGGATTGTCTGGTCTGCCGATGGGAAATCGCTCTTCATTGACACCGTAAAGCCTGGGCCCGAATGGACCGTTTGGAAGGCGAATGCCGACGGGTCGAATGTGGAAAGATTCGTGGACGGGTGTATGGCACTCGACGCGGCCCCAGACGGCAAGTATCTGCTGGCCGTCGGACTGGTCGGAAGCGAGGGGGAAATCTACGATATTCCCCTTGCCGGCAGGAAGTGTATCCCCTTGTCAGCCGGTGTCGATACCATCCCAGTGCGCTTTGCGCGCGATGGCAAATCGTTCCTTTACCCGGTTGCAACTCATGCGGAAGTGACCTTCTACCGCCAGGGGTGGGGTGACGGCAAGCTGGTGGGCAAACCCGAGGTCGCGCTCAAACTCCCCTTTGCTTTTCCTCTCGCCATTGCGGGCAACGGCTGTGACTTTTCCCGCGACCTTTCCACCATCGTCTACTCACGCCTGAGCGAGCAAGCGGACCTCTATCTTCTCAGCCCCGCCGTTACCGCGTCTTTGCATTGATTCCCGGCTGGAAAGAGGGAGCGCGCTGAGAAGACCTTTGAGGTGGTCAGAAGTCCCGGCCCGGATGGCCGTCGATTGGCCCCGCGGCCCGACAGCAACCAACTGACCCCTCATCCGGCCTCCTCCGTCGGCCACCTTCTCCCCAAGGGAGAAGGCAGGGAATATTGATTTCTTCTCCCTCTCCGATGGTGGAATCAAAAGCGCAAGGGGTCTTGCTATCCCGGAGCGATTTCCGTGTATGCAAGCGTGAGCAGGGCTTTGCAGGCCGCACATACGAATTGCGGCGGGGAGCCGGCATCGCCAATGGCGAAGACCCTCGGCTCATGGCACCGCGCGCAGGGGGCCGTGGGCGCGTCGGAATCGGGGTCGGGTGGGATATCAAAATTCTCCGCGACTTCCCCTACTCGCGTGGTTTCCAGCTCAAAGGTGGTGTAGCACTTGTTGCACACGTGGTTGTAGCAGCATTCCGGCTTGCAGGAATAGAACACATCGCCGGAACCACATTGCGGGCAGACCACAGAGATGGGAATTAGCGTCATGGAACCTCCAGCATGGTGCAGGGGCAGCGATGTGTCAATGCTGTCATCCTGAGCATTGACAGCCTTGGGGCTGCCCATGATGGGCAGAAACTCGATGAAGAGAACGAATGTCCAATACTGTCATCCTGAGCCCGCTTTTTGGGCGAAGGACCTTGGCAGTTGGCGAAGTTCATGATCGAAGTGAACTACGGGGGTTCTTCGCCCAAAAAGCGGGCTCAGAATGACAGCGCATGGGGTGGTGGTGCTAAATGAATTCCGGGTCGAGTTTCTGCAGAGCGCCGCGCCAAACCGAGGGGGACGGTTATTTGAATTCACTTCCCTTGCCATCATGAAGGAGACATTACTGACGACTGAGAACGGAGGACTGAAGACATAACTCGTTTTTTCCCCTTGTAAGCAATGCAGGATAGGCTGAAAATACGCGCGCATGGCTTCTTTGCGCACCTACTGGACGTTTTCCCGGCCCTTTACGCTGGTTCCTCCCATGACGGGGATATTCTCGGGTTTCCTCCTGGGATACGGGGCCACGCATGCCACCATTCATCCTATTCAAATCACGCTGGCCGTACTTGCCGCGGGCGTGCTGAACGCCGCTTCCAACGGGCTGAACCAGATCTGCGACCTCACCAACGATCGCATCAACAAGCCGCACCGGCCGATTCCTTCGGGTGAGCTGACCATGCGCGAGGCATGGATTTTCACCGTGGCGACTTACGCTTTGGCACTGGCCATGGTGGCGGCGGTGAATCGCCAAACCTTCGCCATTTATGTGATTGCCGCGCTTGCCACGGTGGCTTATTCCGCGCCTCCCATTCGATTGAAGCGGCATCCGGTGGGTTCCAACCTGATCATTGCGCTCATTCGCGGCTGGCTGCTGAAGGTGGCGGGATGGGCGGCGGTGGCGACGGTGCTGACTTCGATTGAGCCCTGGTACATCGGCTCCATCTATTTTGTTTTTCTGCTCGGAGCGGCCACCACCAAGGATTTCGCCGATATCGAAGGCGACCGGGCGGCGGGGTGCATCACCCTGCCGGTGAAATACGGAGCCACCTGGAGCGCGCGCGCTATCACCCCATCCTTCATCCTGCCATGGCTGATGTTGCCTCTCGGCCTGGCGCTTCACGTGCTCAGCGGCAATCCCGCCGCCATCCTCGCATTAAGTGTCATTATGGTGACCTGGGGCGCCTACGTCGCCTACTTGATTAATAAGGACCCGCACCGGTTGGTGACCGAGGGCGAAAACCATCCGTCCTGGCACCACATGTACTGGATGATGATGGTTGGCCATTTGGGCCTGGCGGGGGCATACTTGATTCGCAATCCGGGTCTTCGAATTTGGTAAGATCATGTGATCGGGTGATCCGGTGAACAAAAAAACCGCTCGACCTTGCTCGTTCTTTGTTCACCCGATCACCGGATCACCCGATCTCCCGATCATATGATCCTTCTGACTGGGGCTACCGGTTACCTTGGCTCGGGAATCGCCCGCGAACTCATGGCGCGGCGCAAACCCTTCCGGGTTTTGGTGCGTGACCCGAAGCGCCTGGGATTCGACCCCGCGGCGTGCCACTGCGAGGTAGCCCTCGGCGATTTGCGCGACCGCGAAGCGTTACGCTCAGCACTCCAAGGCGTGGACGCGGTAATTCATACCGCAGCACTGGTCAAGATGTGGGTGCGCGACCGGCGCGATTTCCGGCGCGTCAATGTGGAGGGATTGCAGAACTTGCTGCAAGCCGCTGAACAGGCGGGTGTGAAACGGGTCGTCTACACCTCCTCGTTCATGGCGCTGGGGCCGTCAGCGGATGTGAACGCTAACGAGTCGCTGCGCCATACCGGACCATATTCCGATGCCTATGAGGAATCCAAGGCACGCGCCCTCGAATGGGTGCGCGACGAGGGGCGGCGCCGGGTGCCCGTGATCGTAACGTTTCCCGGCGTCATCTACGGCCCGGGGCCAAGAACCGAGGGCAACCTGGTGGGCGGAATGATCGACCAGTACCTTGCTGGAAAATTTCCGGGATTGCTCGGGTCGGGGGAACAACGCTGGAGCTTTGCGTTCATGGCCAACGTTGTGAACGCGCATTTGGCCGCACTCACGAAGGGAAAAGCGGGGGAAGAATATCTGCTGGGCGGCGATAATCGCTCACTCAATGATTTCTTCCACGTCCTGGCGGATTTCACGCACGTCCGGCGGCCGATTCGCCATCTCCCTTTCGCCGTCGGGAAAATTGTGGGCGCTTTGGAAACCATGCGCGCCCGCGCTTTCGGCCACGCTCCCCAACTCACTCCCGGCGTCGTCGAGGTTTTTAAGCACGATTGGGTCTACTCCAGCGCCAAGGCGATTCGCGACATTGATTACTGGGTGGCGCCCCTGGAAGAAGGTCTGCTAAAAACGCTGGCGGAAAGAACACCAGCGGTCATCCCTCGATAAACCCATTGAGGGCGACATAATACAAAGGTACTTCTCGAGTAGCGCCGGCATCTTGCCGGCACCGGAAAATGCCCCGACAGGTCGGGGCGCTACAGAACATGCCGGAAATCTCCACATCCGTCGCCACGCCGAGCGCGCCTATTCTCTCCACGCGCAAGATCGTGCACATGTCCATGCTGATCTTCGCGTTCCTGCTGCCCTACCTCACCTGGAAGCAAGCCGCAGGATGCGCTCTGCTGGCGCTCCTCTTCAATGTCGTGGTTCTGCCCCGCATAGGGGCGGACCTGCGCAAGAGTCCCGCCAGCGCGCCCGGTTCGGGGGTCTGGACCGGCATTGTCATCTATCCCATCTCGGTGCTGGCCCTGGTTCTTCTTTACCGCCGCGACCTGCGCATTGTTGGCGCAACCTGGGCCATCATGGCGTTGGGAGATGGCATGGCGAGCGTCACCGGCGGCGCGTTGCGCGGCCCGGCGCTCCCCTGGAATCGCGAAAAGACGTGGTCAGGGTTTCTGGGATTCCTCGTGGCGGGCACGGCAGGCGCTTACGTTCTGCTGTGCTGGATCCCACCCGCCATTGCCCCCGTCGTCGCCCTGAACATTGCCGCGGCCACGACGCTGGTGGGCGCAATCGTCGAGTCGGCCCCAATTCGTCTGGATGACAACGCCACGGTTCCGCTGGTGGCGGGCGCCTTCATGTATTGCCTGTGCTTCGTTGAGCGCAGCGCGCTCGACAGCAATTTGCCCTTCCTCGGCCGGCGCATTGTCCTGGCGGCGGCCATCAATCTGGCGCTGGCGGCTTTGGCCCTCAGCCTGAAGATGGTCAATCGCTCCGGCGCAATCTGCGGATTCCTGCTGGGCGTGGCGGTCTATCTGGGTTATGGCTACAAGAGCTTTCTCTTGATGTTCACCTTCTTCGCCATCGGGTCCGTAGCCACTCGACTTGGCTATGCGCGCAAAGCCGCGCGTGGCATTGCCGAGAAACGCAGGGGCGCACGGAGTTGGCGCGAAGCCGCGGCGAACTCCCTGGCGGGGGCGTTCTTCTCGCTCCTGGTCATCACCACGCACCATGCAGGCGCCTTTCTGATCGCGTTGATCGCGGCGTTTGCGGAAGCCACGGGCGACACCGTTTCCAGCGAAATCGGTCAATGGATTGCTGGCCGCGCCTATCTGATCACCACGTTTCGACCTGTACCGGTGGGTGAAAACGGCGGCGTCTCCGGTCAAGGCAGCATCGCGGGCTTGCTGGCTTCCGCACTGGTTGTGGCGATTGCCTTCGCGCTGGGCTTGTGCGGAAAAGGCGGCGCCACCATTGCTTTTGCCGCCGCGGTGGCCGGAAACCTGCTCGATAGCCTGCTGGGCGCGACCATCGAACGGCGCGGCTTGGTCACCAACGGCATCGTGAATTTTGCCGGCACCAGCTTTGCCGGCATGATGGCGCTTTTTATTGCCTTGCGCATCGGATTCTAGAAGGGTAGCCAGGGGGACCTTATCGACTGGCCGATGCTTGCCCAGACACTTACTGAGCGCTGCATAATACAGT
>PLWR01000666.1 GCA_003165615.1 Acidobacteriota bacterium
GACCTCAAACCCGATAACATTTTCCTGACCTATCCCGACGACGATTCTGTAGCGCCCGCAGCCGCCGAGGTAGGGGCACGCCATGGCGTGCCCCTACGTCCGGTCGACGGCACCGTTGCCGTGGCCTCGGTCTCCCCTCCGGCGAATGTGGTTGTGAAAATCGTCGATTTCGGCATTGCCAAGCTGCGCGAATCCGGCGCCCACACGCAGACCGGCATGGTGCTTGGCACGCCTGCATACATGTCATTCGAGCAGGCGTCCGGCATGAGGAGCGATGAACTGGACGCGCGCTCCGATATCTACTCGCTGGGCGTGGTGGTGTACGAGATGCTCACCGGCCGCACGCCGTTTCNNTGCGCATGCACATGCAGGAAGCCCCGCCGCCATTCCATACCGTCAAACCGGACCTCCCCGCGCTCCCCCAACTCGAAAGCGTGGTATTGAAGGCCCTCACGAAAGACCGCAAACAGCGTTACGGCTCTGTGATGGAATTTGCACGCGCCTTCGCCGAAGCCACAGAACCTGCCACAGCCGAGGTAGGGGCGGTTCGCGAACCGCCCCTACGTGATCGCGAAACGATGTTGCAGCCCCCGGCCCCGCCGACTACCCCCCACCGCATTTCAGGCACAACTGGCACGGGTGCGACGAAATCACGGCTACCCCTCTGGGTCGGCGTTCCCGCCGCTACTTTGCTGCTGGTACTGGCTGGCTGGTATCTCTCCTTGGTCTTTCATCCGCGTAGCGGCTCGCCAACCCAACCCGCGACGGCAAAGACGCCCCCGGCGGACGTCTCTACGGTTGTTGGAACAGTGGAGGTGAACCCGAAGGATGGACTTAAATATGTCTGGATACCACCAGGGACCTTCATGATGGGCTGCTCGCCTGGCGACAGCGAATGTGGAAGTGAAGAGAAACCGCCGCATCAGGTGACGATAACGAAAGGTTTCTGGCTAGGGCAGACGGAAGTGACGGTGGGCGCCTACAAACGCTTCACTGCGGCAACAGGAAGGCGAATGCCCCCTGAACCACACATTTACGGGAGGCCGCTCAATCCTGGGTGGGGTGCCGAGGGAATGCCCATTGTCGATGTGACATGGGATGACGCCCAGGCATATTGCCGTTGGGCAGGGGGGCGACTGCCCACGGAAGCAGAGTGGGAATATGCGGCGCGGGCGGGGAGTGCAGAGGCACGCTACGGGTCCCTCGACAAAGTGGCTTGGGATAGTGAGAACAGCGGACAGCAGATGCATCCGGTCGGCGAGAAACAAGCCAACGGATTCGGGTTGTACGACATGTTAGGGAATGTATGGGAGTGGGTTAAAGACTGGTATGACGACAAGTACTATCGGAGCAGCCCCTCCCATGACCCTGCGGGTCCCGCGAGCGGTGAGCTTCACGTTCTGCGTGGCGGGTCCTGGACCAATTATTCCCGGTGGATTAGCGTGTCGATCCGCAGTCGGATCATCAGTCCTGCCAACTTTGACAATATGAGCGGGTTTCGTTGCGTCGGGAACGTGGCTGGGCAGAAAGTCGCAGCCAGCCAGTCGCCGATAGCGGCAAGCCGGCAACCGCCCAAGCCGGCTTCGCAGCCACCAGATCCGAAGGTACAACTTGGCGTAGAACACTTTGACAAGGGAATTGCACTGTCCTCCAAGGATGACGTTGATGGGGCAATCGCCGAGTATCGCGAAGCAATCCGGCTCATACCCGATTTCGAGGCCGCGCATTACGAGCTTGGTGAGGCGTTGTACGAAAAGCAGGATTTCAGCGGTGCGATTACCGAGTACAGCGAGTCGGTCCGACTGACACCCGATGATGCGGGGGCGCACATCGGCCTGGGCCTTGCGCTGGACGACAAGGGGGACTTGGACGGTGCAATTGCCGAGTATCACAAGGGCATCCGGCTGAAACCCGACATACCAGAGGCGCACTTCTACCTCGGCCTTGCGCTGGGCCAGAAGGGGGACTTGGACGGTGAAATTACCGAGTATCGCGAGGGTATCCGGCTAAAGCCGAACGATGCGCATGGGCATATCGCCCTCGCGCATGATCATCTCGTCCTCGGCGAGGCGCTCGACCAGAAAAGGGACTACGCCGGCGCGATTGCCGAGTTTCGCGAGGCGATTCGGTTTAAGCCTGACTACGCCCGTGCGCACCGAGACCTTGGTTTGGCGCTGGGCGAGAAAGGGGACACGGATAATGCGATTTCCGAATTTCGAGAAGCGATCCGTGTGAATGCCGATTACGCGGAGGCGCACTATTCCCTCGGCTGGTTCCTTGAACAAAAAGGCGACCTTCAGAATGCGTTGGAGGAGTACCGAAAAGCTTATGAACTGGCCCCCAAGAATTCAATCTTTCGGGGCGATTACGAAAAGTTGGTGAAGCGACTGAACCCGCAACCGTAAACCTGATGCCTGGCGTGCCCAGCTCGCCGAGGAGCTTTCGTCCATTCACGCGGCAAAGCGGTTGGGTAGTGGTACAGATTGAAAGAATTGTGGAACTAAGGTTGCGACGGAGAAAGTATTAATTGGCGGATTTTCTCCCCAGCCTCTTCACTCCAAGATATGTAACTTTGAAGGCTTGAACTTCGGTCTTCTACCTGCTGGTCTGGACGGATAATATATATTTGAGGATGGCCGCCAACCCTTATTTCGTACTTTGCAACTTCAGTCAGAGCGAAACAGGCAAGTCTGAGTTCGGAATCCAGGTCTCGAACATCCCTTGCGCATTTTCGGAACACATATAGAGCGCCGTGAGGTTGTGTTCCGATGATTTCAAAATTGTCGCATTTTGGATTAGAGTCGTAAGAGCGGGGAAGGGGGAGTAGATAATCTCCGCCAAGTGTAAATGTGTGGGCTACCTTCACTGTCATAGATTCCTCAAATCCCGCAAGTAAGAATTGGAGGTTCGGCCCACTCCCGCATCTAAGAGCTTTCCCAGAGATTTTCTCCGCTTCTTCTCTTATCGCATCTGCGATGATCCTCAGGGGGCCGTTTTCTAACCTCCCCCCTCTTTTCAGCGAAGAGACGATGTACTCGCCATGGTCATGTCCAGAGAATCCAAGCATTGCCGTGTTATTGAGTATGGGTTGTACTTTCCAAGCGTCGTCATCCCTATATCTTCCCTCTGGGTTTCCTCTAACGTGGCGGCTATCGGACGCAAAAATGATGTGGTCTTCACGAAGTAGCGCAAGAATGAGAGTCATACAAAGGTCACCTTTTCGCTGTCTTACAGGCCCACCTTATCAGGCATCTTTTCAATTGTCCACACGCCGGTGGCGCATACATTGGTTTGTATGTCTGCGCCCCACGAACACGGGCAACATCTCTGTCCCCACGTCCCATCCGTGGCCGGTTGTGGCATCAGTGGCACAGGCACTCCTGCCTGTGCCACCCCTCGGTGAGTGCTTAGCGATAGGCTTGCTTGCGATGATCGGCGGCGGTCATGAAAACGATGCGCTGCTTCTCATCGACCTCGTAAAAGAAACGCCAATCGCCCACTCGGTAGCGCCAAGTCGGCGGGTCCCAATTTTTCAGTCGCTTGATATTCGAACCGGAATGAGGGGTTTGGCGAAGAATCGGGTAAACGTAATCACGAAGCTTGGCTTCGAGCCGCCTCTGTGAGACGACTCCCAAGCCGGCGAGATCGGCGAGGAAGCCCCGCGTCTCGAATATCCTATACGGCTGGAACGAACCTGCCTCTTCGCCTTTGGGCATCCTGAGAACCCGCTTTGAGACGCTTCACGAGCCCAGACCGTGAGA
The DNA here is from genome assembly GCA_003165615.1 of Acidobacteriota bacterium. Next base: position 3,762 of record PLWR01000666.1, read on the forward strand.
GGATTTCCGCCATCTCCGCGTCATCCACGAAGCGGCTTTCCTGGATTTGCCGCAGCGCCGCCGTTTCAACCAGGTTGGCAAGCGACCGCCGTTCGGCTTGGGCGGCTCGGACAAACGTTTCGTAGGTTTCATCGTCCAGCCGCATGGTAAGTGTTTTCGCCATGATCGTGCTCCGTCATTTGTATTCATTATGAATATAAACGAATGTGCGCTCACGGTCAAGCGGCACGGCCAGCGCCGTCCTAACCGTGGGCTCTTCTCATGCCTGATGCTCTTCGCATCTCACCACTTGTTCATGAGGGCTTTTTCCACCGCTTCCGGGTTTCTATCCATCACCGTCAAGTAGGCGCGCACCGCGCTTTCCGGACGCCTGCGCCCTGGCTCCCATTCCTGGAGCGAGTGCGGGCTCTGCGCTGCCTGCGCTTGAGCCCCAAAGGGGCTCAAGCTGATTACTCGGCTGGCGCCCCGTTACATCGTGGCGCCCCACGAACACGGGCAACATCTCAGTCACCGCGTCCTATCTGTGGCCGGTTCTGGCTTCCTAACGTGGCACAGGCACTCTTGCCACTGCCCTCTGCATGGGAGGCATCGGATTTGGGCACAGGCAGGAGTGCCTGTGCCACCCTCGGCTTGACATTCCCCCATCCACGGTCTAGTGTGAGGCTTATGGATTACCAGAAATACATTACGATCGAGCCGGGGAAGCGTGGGGGGAAGCCCTGTATTCGCGGCATGCGCATTACGGTTTACGAAGTCCTCGACTATCTGGCTTCGGGCATGACCGAAGCGGAAATTCTGGCCGATTTCCCGGACCTTACGGCGGAAGACCTTAAGGCCTGTCTGGCCTTTGCGGCCGACCGCGAACGCAAACTGGTTACGATTCCTTCGTGAAGCTTCTCCTTGATCAGAACCTATCGCCGCGCCTGGTGAGAACACTGGAGGGTGCCTATCCCGGTTCTTCCCATGTGCGCCTCGTGGGCCTGCGGGACGCAGATGACGCGGTAGTTTGGGGATTTGCCCGCGATCACGGCTTCATTATCGTGTCCAAGGATTCCGATTTTCATCAGCGGAGCTTCCTGTTCGGATTCCCACCCAAGGTCATCTGGATCCGCCTGGGCAATTGCCCTACAGTAGATATCGAAAGAGTTTTCAAGGAGCATCAATCCCGCATCCTCGAATTCTGTGACGATGACGTACACGCCTTCCTGGCCCTTTCCTGAAAGTGCCCCGACGGAGCGGGGCGCCCCATGAATACGGGCAACATCTCTGTCCCCACGTCCCATCCGTGGCCGGTTCTGGCTTAGGCGATGGACGGCAACGATGCCGCCTCATGGAAGAGTGGAAATCACCATACTGTCTGGATGTTTGTGGACTGTATGCGGCCGTCTCGACTGATGACGGGCACTCGCAAATAAACGGCAGTGGCCGCCACAATCCGATCAGGCATGTCCGGCACTTCCGCGCGGGGGACCTGGCGCATCGCTTCAACTACGCCAGCGGTAATGGGAGCTTCTTCGATAACATATTCGGGATCAGCCAGGGCGGCTTTCAAGTCCTCGTAAGCGGACACCGGTAGGCGGTTTTTCTCGACCAAATAGACAATTTCGGCAAGGCTGATGGGGGATAATGCAATGTCATGGCCGGCTTGGGCGGCATTGTCCATGAAGGTCCGCGCCGTAACCGACAGGCGCGGATTCTTGTGCAGATACCATAGGGCCGCGTGCGTATCGGCAACGCCGACTATCATGGAAGATCCTCGCCGAAGCCGCGAAACATTTCCCGGCGGTTCTCGTCGATCTCCTCCTCAGTCGGACCAGGACCATACTTGGCAAGCAGCCCATAGGCCGATTTCTTAGGCTTGACCGGCTGAGTGGGGGCCTCAGCGAGAAACTTGTCAAGAGCCTCGCGAACGAGCGCCTCGGGCGAGAGTCCCTTGGCCTTGGCCGCCGCCATGAGCCGGGCTTCTTCCCGAAGTGGCAAAGTGATGGTCATTGATCGGCCCCTTTCGTCGTTATGCCTCCTTGAAATCTTACGCGAAAAGCGGCTTGCAAGCAAACCAGCGTATCGAGCCATGCATAATGT
>PLWR01000100.1 GCA_003165615.1 Acidobacteriota bacterium
ACGTGATGCCACCACACAGATGCCGACCTCCCGACCAAGTCGGGACAGGTTCCCGTCGGTGCTACGCTTGCTTGGCGGGGCGAGAAAAGCAAGTCAAAAGGCAAAGGGTAAAAGGGAAAAGTCAAAGCCGGTGCACAACTGTTATCTCGCGGTGGGCAGCAGGCGGATCGCCCTTCGGGGCTCCGGCATTGTCCGGACTGCTTGTCGGAGGATTATTAAAATGGCCTTTTTGCATTATGCTTTGATAATAAAAGTAGTTAGCGATATTCCGTCACGGCGGAGGGTCGGCATACGGCATGACAGGTGAGGACCCAAGTCAGTCACGACATATTGTCAGTTTCGTGCTTGGAGCAACGCTGGTTAGGACAATTTGTCGGAAGCGCGGCCTTCACGGGCATGCGGTTCCCCTGCGCGCAAAGTTGCTTATTGGCGGGGATGTTTGGTTTATCCACAATGCACTTGGGGGCAGGTCATCCCCACCCCCAATTTTTGGAAATTTTGAAAATCAATTCCCGCCGGCTGGCGCAGACCTCTGAATTTTGAGGTCTGCGATCTCCCGAATGGAGAGCGGGGCGGGCTGGCGCAGGGCGAGCGTAGCCCTGCGATTTAGTTGCGGATCAAGCAAGGCAGTGCATGGTCAAGATGGCCGAATCGGCAGGGTCAGAGACGTGAATCGCAGAGCTGGGCTCGCGCCAGCCGGCCCGCTCGAAGCCGCTTTAGCCTTAAAGAAACCGCTTCAATGGGGAAGAAGAAAACTTCGCAGCGCATACCGCGCACCGTCCGCTGTCAAGTGGTCTGCGTCCGAGTAAAGCAACCGGCCGCCATCCATGTATGCGCAGAGATTTTGACTGTTACAGAGCGAAGATTCCAAATCAATCAGTTCCACCCCGCGATTTGCTTCACGAATCTGGCGAAGCAAGTTGGTGGACTGGTTGGAGGCAGAAACGAAGCCCCGAGGGGCCACGCCGTGACTGTCAGTATCTAATCCCAGCAATGCTGCCATCGTGCGCCGGGCAGGGATGGCGGCGGTTCTCACTTTGCACAAGGGATCGAATTCGAAATTGGGCACGTCATCAATCACGATCACATGCTTATCGACCCTTTGCAGAGACTGGATGGCGGCTGACAATGACTTAACGAACGTGCTGGGGACGGATTCTGGGGAGGGCCGGTCGCGCTCGTGGGCAAGGTCGGTTATCAGCGGATTGGTATTGCCCTCAAAAAACGGAGCTTCCCATCGACCTGCTATGATCACGATTCGGATGCGGTGGTCAGCCGCGATCAGGTTAAGTACCTCGTCGTTGTAATGCATGCACGTCCCGGCAACCACCGGATGGCCCCAATCGTAACTTACCGCGCCCTTCAGCGGCAGGCATCCTGCTTTGGTCATTTCGATGAAGTTATATCCCTCAGTATTGGCGATCTGACGAAGGGCTGGCGCCAGGGCATCGGCATGGCTATCTCCCCAAAGCACGGCAGACGGTCGTGGGTCGGAGGCGGCGTAGCACTGGGGCGATAAATCCGGCTTGTCAACGCCAAAATCGATCATGCAGGGATGAAAACCCGTTTCTTCTTGCTGGATGAACGCCGGGTAGCGCTGGGGAAGGCCGTGACTCGCCCACAGCGACCACCCACACCCACAAAAACCAGGCTCACCAGGGCATAGCGGAAGAGAAGAGGGCCCGGCGCACGGGAGGATCTCCGGAAAGGCTGCTCGACGGTGTAATAGGAAAGAACGGCGGCGGCAAAGGACGCCGCAATTGCCAAGGCGACTGCGGATGGCGGCAATTCTCCCCCGGCGGTAATGCGCAGAAAGGCCAAAAGCGGCCAATGCCACAGATACCACGAGTAGGAAACCCTGCCCACAAAGACCAGCGGCGACAAAGCGAGTAGCCTTTGGTTGGTCCAACAGGCGGGAGCCGCGATGACCAAGGCCGTGCCCAAAACCGAGGGCACAGCAGCTACTCCCGGAAAAGGCGTTGCGGAAGTGAGCCAGCACATGGGTACCAGCATGAAGACCAACCCCATCAGGCCGGCCGCTTGGGCCCACCGGGTAGGCAGGAGTTTGTCCTTCCAACTTATCTCGGCTACTGCCAGCGCGACGCCGACTCCCAGTTCCCAGGCGCGTGCGGGCAGTGAAAAAAACACCCAGCTGGGATGGCTACTCAGTTCGCCCCATGCGAAAACAAATGACAGTGCGCACACAACCAGTATGGCAGGCAACAGCAGGCGTCGTCGTTTGGACGCCAGCAAAACCATCAACAGAGGGATCACAGCATAGAATTGTTCTTCAACGCCCAGCGACCAAGTCATCAACATGGGGTTGAACTCGCTGCTGGCCCCAAAATAGGGAAGGCCGAGGGAAAAGCCAATATTCGACACGGACAGCAGGGCCGCGGTGGCCCATTTTGCGAATTTGTAGGCTTCGAAGGGAGAGAGTAAAACGATGGCGGCCAGAAAAGCGAAGGTTATCAGCAGGTAAAACGCAGGAAGAATCCGCTTGGCGCGGCGTTTATAAAAGCCCAGAAAGCTAAAGGTCCCGGAACGTAGCTCCGAGAAGATGTGGCCGCCAATAAGGTAACCGGAAATGACGAAGAATATGTCCACACCGGTGAAGCCCCCAGACAGCAATCGCACCTTAGCGTGATAGAGTATCACGCTTAGAATGGCGATGGCTCGAACCCCATCGATGTCAGGGCGGTAATTCTCTGCAGGCTTACGCAATACCCCAGTATTCATTGAGACGGGAAGGTCCTTTTCCAAAAGTGTAACAGGTATTGTATCACGCTGCTACGATAACTCGGGCTAACGCAGGATCGGTGTTGCGGGGTTTGAATCCGAAAACCCGAAAACCGGGGACAGGAACGTGTGAAAAAATTCACTTTCAAACAGGAGCACCTCGCGCAGAGACGCAGAGGCGCGGAGACGACAAACAAAATAAAGCAGTTATTTACTTCGTATCTCTGCGCCTCTGCGTCTCTGCGCGAGATGCTGCATTTTTTCACAGGTTCCAGGCCACGTTTACAGGTTTTCTCGCCGGACATCATGCCAAGGCCAGAGGACGTTCCGTCCGCCACCCCATCCGCCCCCGCCGGCGAACGCGCCGCATTCGACAAGGTCGCAGCGTAGAGGAGATCATGAGAAGGAGTGCCATGGGCATCCTGCCCGTGCTGGGGGCGGGGGGCACCGGCGGGACGCCCGTGGCACATCCCCCCGCATCGGGAAGACATTGAAACACCATTCCAGATCTCCACGGGACGAGAGACCATCCGCTTGCACCCAGTGCAAAATCACTGAGGTGGGTGAGATTTAATTTAAGTCCATCGCTCCTTGCGCCGATAGCAAGGGCTTGGAGAGTGCCGTGCCCCCTTTGGGCCGGAGGCGAACGGTAGTGCGCTCAATTCCCTGGAAGCAGTTGTTGATATCTCTGGGAGTCGTCGCCGTCATCGTGTGGCGCGTTCCCTTCGCGGGCTTACGGGTGGCATTTCGCCACATGGAAATGGGCAGCCTGTTTCTGGCGCTCTTCGGTTTTCAATTCTTGCTTTTCCTGCGCGCCTATAAGTGGCACCGTTTGATGGCCGCCGCCGGCAAGAACCACCTTCGCCAATCATTGCGCTCGCTCTTCGGAGGCTTTGCGCTGGGGTTGATCACGCCCGGGCGATTGGGAGAGCTGGGGCGCTGCATTTTCGTTCGTGAGGAGGAGCGCGCCCAGGTTGCGCTTCTGACATTGCTCGACCGGTTGCTGGATTTTTGGGCGCTGCTGACGTTGATGGGCGTCAGCCTGTTCTTATTGGCCTCCCGCCCCGCTGCGGTCTTGGGAGTCGTAGTATGGTTGTCCTTGCTCCCGGTGGTGGTGCGATTCCCCGCCTTGGTTTCCCACTTCTCCAAGCTGGCGCAGAGGTCCCGGTATTTCCGCGGGCATTTTCTGGGAGTGGCGGTGGCGATGCCGCATGTCGCGACGCCCCGTTTCGCCATCCTGGCAGTGAGCGCGATGGGAGTGGAATTGGCCTCGTTCTTCTTCCTCCTCCGCGCTTTCTCCCCGACGGAATTCACCACTGCCCTTGCCACCTACCCGTACATCGTACTGGCAGGAGACTTGCCCGTCTCCTTCAGCGGTGTTGGTGTGCGTGAAGGTGCTGCGGCGCTGTTGCTGTCACCGTACGCGGTGTCCTCCGGCGCCGCTGTAGGCGCATCGTTGGTGTGGTTTGTCTTGGCCATGCTGCTGCCTGCTGTCCTGGGCGCTTCCTGGCTGGTGGCAGAACGGGCCAAATCCCGGGTGCGGAGGTTGGATTACGTGCCGCTGAATGCCGGTGCAGGTTGCACTCCTTTGCCTCCGCCTCAATCTCCAAACTGCCTCAGCCCCATCGATGCCCCCAATTCCGATATGCGACAAGAGTTGGTCATCCCCGCAGTGATGCAAGAATGATAAATTGACCAGTTTGCAGGTGGTGATGGCAAGTGACTATAGCTTGCCAGCACCGTGTGGTGTATTCTGGCCGCCTTAGGCGAGGTGTTGGAGGCAAAGTGGAGGCTTGAAAATCCGTGGGAAGGTGATGACGCGATGATGACTTCACGAGAGCGTGTGAACGTGGCTTTGAATCATCAGGAGGCAGACCGTATCCCCATTGATCTGGGTGGAAGCTGTGTCAGTGGAATGCACGTCGATGAGGTATACCTGCTTCGCCAGGCTTTGGGATTGGATCGCCCCGGCACGCCGGTGAAGGTGGTTGAACCTTTCCAGTTGTTGGGCGAGATCAAGCCTGACCTTGTGAACGCCCTGGGGATTGACGTGGTGGCGCTCGAGGGGCCGAGAACCGTGTTCGGATTCAAGAAGGAAGGGTGGAAGCCGTGGACGACCTTTGGCGGCACGCCGGTGTTGGTTCCAGAAGGTTTCAATACGGAGCCCGAAGCGAGCGGCGACGTGCTTCTATACCCCGAGGGTGACCGCTCCTGTCCAGCCAGCGGTCGGATGCCAAAGGGCGGCTTCTACTTCGATAATATTGAACGACAGCCCCCCATCGACGAGGAGCATTTGAACATCGAGGACAATTTGGAGGAATTCGGCCCGATTTCGGACAGCGAACTGGCGTACATCGCCAAAGAAGTGAACCGCCTCTGTGCCGAAACCGACAAAGCCATCCTGGCCAGCTTTGGCGGAGTGGATATTGGCAACGCCGCGCAGATCGCAGGTCCGATGGTGAAGCATCCGCGGGGAATCCGCAGCTTTGAACTATGGCTTGAGAGCGTTCTGAACCGGCCTGATTACTTCCTCCGAAGTTGGGACCGGCAATGTGAAATGGCGATTGCGAACCTGATGAAAATTCATGCCGTCGTCGGCGAGCGAATCACCGCCGTGATGGTGGCGGGAATGGATTTTGGCATGCAAACCGGCCCCTTCCTTTCGCCCAAAATCTTTCGGGATTTATACAAGCCTTTCTACATACGCATTAACACGTGGGTTCACGAACACACCACCTGGAAGTCGTTCATCCATTCGTGCGGATCAGTGCGGGTGTTCTTGCCGGACTTTGTTGAGGCGGGATTCGACATTCTAAATCCCGTGCAGTGCTCGGCTGCCGACATGGACCCTGCGCAATTGAAGAAAGAGTTTGGCGCCCATTTCACCTTCTGGGGCGGGGGAGTGGACACGCAACGCACGCTACCTTTTGGGACAGTGGAAGAAGTGCGCCGGGAGGTTCGTGAACGGCTCCGGATATTTGGCCAAGGCGGCGGACTTGTCTTCAACACCACGCACAACGTGCAGGCGCGGATTCCCGTGGAGAACGTTGTGGCCATGTACGAAACCGTGCGGGAATACGGGACATATCCGCTGGTATGACCGCGGCGCGGCGGCGATGGCCGCCCTTCGAAAGCCGTTTCCTTCTCCCCTGGAGAGGACCCTAATCCTCTCGGGGGCTGGCGCAGAATGAAACTCTGCATTTTCGGCATAACGGAAATGACCGAGCGGGGCAATTAACATCAATCGCAGAGCTGAGCTCGCTCTGCGCCGGCCGGTCGTGCTTCTGATACTGTCGGTTGGTTCATGATCCCCTATTCCCGGTTGCGTCACAATCCTTTAAGTCCTTTTATTTTCATACACATAATGGAGAGATGCCTGTAAGCTAATTGTTTTCATCAACATAGTGGAGAGGCGAGTTTCGGACATATTTTCTCCATGTGTTTTCAATAACATTCCGGCTTCGATCTTGATTTTTGCTCCCCCTTTTGTTTGCGACGGCGCCAAATTCCTCCGTTCATTAACTTACATATTTTCAATGACTTGAGATTTTGAACCGGGGCCTCCGATTTTTGTAACAACCTTTTTTATCAATCATATAGTGGAGCGATGCGGCGTTTCCCTTGATTTTTCCATTTTGTAGCCCCGATGTTCTAGCTAACTACATTTATTATCTATAATATAATGGAGAGGAAGGTCGTTCCTATCCCAGCTCCTCCGGGCCGACAGCCCACACCCGCAGATTTCATCGGTCGACTAATGGGTTGCTGAAAAACGCCCCCATGCTGTCATCCTGAGCAGCAGCGAAGGAGTCATGCTGGGATGCTTGCGAGGCGACATGGCGCAATCAACCTTCGGCCGCCCTCGATTGCATACTACACAGGCACTCTTGTTAAGATATGAAAACAAGAATCAGAGCCTACAAAATGCCGGCCCCCGCAAGGCCCGGGTGCAGTTGGGGGCGGCGGGCGCGCGAGGTCGCAGGGCGGCGGCTCCGGCCGCATACATCAACTGCAACGTGTGCGCCAGCCGCGGTTGTAGAGGCCGCCTTCAGGCGGGCACATGGTGCCGGGCTGAAGCCCGCCTCTACTTGTGCCCTGGGCGCTCGGGAGCGTCTAAGCAGGAAATCGGATTGACGATATACAGCGGTTCTCCGTTTATGTCGTAATCTAGCATTTGGGTAGCTTTGTGACGTGGCATAATTCGGTCGTCCTGGAATCTAGGTTGACACGATCATTATTCAATTTTATATTTCCCCGCCGCGAGGGAACACCCTCATTGGTTCCTTGCAAGCGGCCGATAAACGATACGGGGAAGTGTCGGGGGCACTGCGAGGGGGCGGAAGGCGTGACTTGGGATGCGGGACTCGAGACACGGGTCACGCCGCCCGGAACAGCGGAGGGAATCCCGGCAGGCCGCGGTCCTGCCCGCGCTACCTCTCCGGGGGCAAGCCTGGCCAGGAACCGGTCCTTCGTCCTTCCCACGCTCAACTATTCAGAAATACTTGCAAGCTCGCGAGCTGCGCGGCCCAATAGGCTTTCATGTTCGCTGCGGCTTTGGCGCTGGGCAACTTGCTGTGCTGAACCGCCACTTGGGTCTTACTCGCGCCCTGGGAGTAGAAATCGGCCACCACCTGCGTCTCTCCATCCACCCAGGTGAAGCGGAGAGATTTTTCGGGCGTGGCCTTGCGAATCTCAAATCCCGTATCCTTCAGCCATTGGCAGCGCTTCTCCTTGTCATTCCAGGCATCGTAGAGGGCGGCAAGTGGCACGGCAAAGGTCTTGCTCTTGGCAATCTCATATCCTTCGGATTTCTCGTGCGGTTTGCGCAAGCCACGAGATTGTTCGTAATTCACGGTCACCATCTGCTCCCACCAGGGGCCGAGGCCGTACTTCTCGTGAATGAATGCCACGATCGCTTTATGGTCCAGTTTCTTCGCGCCGGCTTTGTCGAGGATGGCAAACCATCCTGCCCATGCTTTGCCGGTTTTGGCCTTCACGGCCGCGTCACTCATTCGAGGTGTAACGTGTGTTTTTGCCATAGGAGCGTCTCATCGAGTTTCGGTTGCCAATCAGTGACGAGCCGCGGACCTCACGAACAGGTCGCGCTACGCTTGCCATTGGAAGTCATACTATTTCAAGTCGGCGGGCACGGGAATTGTCACATTCCCCGTGGCCGCCCATTCCGTGCCGCGCTCGATGGTCAGGCGAAAGCCGGGGCTGTCCATGGCCTTCACATCATGGCCCAGCGCGGTCTGGAACACTCGTCCCGTCCCGTATTTGAGGGTCCAGATGAGCGGCTCATCTTTACCTGAGCCGCAAACTTTGAACTTCTTCCCGCAGTTGGTCGGATCGTCATAGGCGGTGGCCAGAAGATGGATATTCGGTTGCATGGAGAGTCCCTGATAGAGCTCATCGGTCTCGGCAAAGCTGGCGGGCATGCCTTGGGTGATGGGGTTATCCGGGTCCACGATTTTGACCGTGTAAGAATGATAGGGGGCATGGGTAGCGGCTTCGCGCCACGTGCCACCCACCAGCTTATCGAATTCATCCCACCCCCAGAAAGCGTTATTGGCGGAGTGGTAGCTCACCAATCCCTTGCCGTTGCGGACGAAATCGAGCATCGCCTGGCGCGCGCGGTCGTCCCACCACGGCCCGGCGCTCTGCTTGAAGTCGTTGTAATTGAGCAGCAGCACGTCGTAAGGGGCAAAGGTTTCCGATCCATTGCCGCGGACTTCTTCATTCACGCGGACTTCAAATCGCCCGGTCTGCTCCAGGATGGCGCGCAGCAACGGCGTGGTAGCGGCCCATTCATGGTTGTTCACGCCGGTGAGAATCAGCACCTTCACTTTGGGCGGCGCCTGTGCGAGCAACGACCCCACGCTGAAGACGATGGCCAGAACCGCCGGGCAAAATCGCGACATGATCAATACCCCCCTGCACATGCGGAAAATTACCGGCGGCCCTGCGACCGCCAGCGCGGGCAGTATCCTATCACTTTGTTTAAATTGCGGAGGGATTTGTGAGAGCGCCGAAGGCGGAGTCGCTGGTTGCCTGCGTGGGTTGTGTCGCATTTCGAACGTAGCGCCGTCCTTTAGGGCGGCACTACAGCGCACGTGCTGATCTTAAGGTCAGTGCCGGGCTAAAGCCCGGCGCTACACCGCAAATTTGGACTTCACCCCGACGTGCTTTCCCTTGCCTTGAACTGCCAATTTCCATGATACTTGCATTACCCGCGGCGGGGGCGTTCCGGGAAAAGCCGCGGGTTGCTATCTCTGAAGAACCAACGTCAATCGGGAGGATCGTGTGAGCCGCCGAGCCATTTTTCTTTGCCTCATCCTTATGTGCATGTTCCTGGGTGTTCCTCCTGCACACAGCCAACAGGCCACGCTGGATGTCCTGCTTGACCGCGAGATGCCGTCGCTTCTTTCCACTTACAAGGCGCTGCACGCTGCCCCCGAGCTTTCCCATCAGGAAGAAAAGACCTCCGCATTGGTTGCTGCTGAACTCCGCGCCCTGGGGTATACGGTCACCGAGCGCGTGGGCAAATATGCCGAGCATCCGAGCTGGGTCAGCTACGGCGTGATTGGCGAGCTGAAGAATGGCAACGGCCCCACCGTGTACGTTCGCACCGAACTCGACGCGTTACCCGTGGAAGAGATGACCGGACTGCCTTATGCGAGCAAAGTCCGGACGAAGGATGACTCCGGCCGCGAGGTGGGTGTGATGCATGCTTGCGGGCACGACATTCACATCACGTCATTTCTGGGTACGGCGAAGATGCTGATGGAATTGAAGGACCAATGGCATGGCACGCTGGTGATGCTGGCGCAACCCGCGGAGGAATCCATTGACGGGGCGAAGGCCATGCTTGACGATGGCCTTTACACGCGCTTTCGGCGGCCGGATTACGTCCTGGCCCTGCACGATGCTCCCTCGGTTGAGGCGGGCAAGGTGGGATTCACGCCGGGCTACGCGATGGCCAGCTCGACTTCCGTCGATGTCACTCTGCGCGGCATCGGCGGCCACGGTTCCGCTCCCCAAATGGCCAAGGACCCCATTGTGGAAGCAGCGCAGTTCATCCTGGGGATACAGACCATCGTGAGCCGGGAAAATTCGCCCTTTGATCCTGCCGTGGTTACGGTGGGTTCCATTCACGGCGGTACCCGGTACAACATCATTCCCGATGAAGTGCATTTGCAACTCACTATTCGAACTTATAAGGAGGAGGTGCGGCAGCACATTCTGGCGGCGCTTCAGCGTATAGCACAAGGGATAGCCCTCGCGGATGGCATTCCGGAATCGCGAGCCCCGATCATGACCGCCAGCAAGAGTGAATACACGCCGGCAACCTACAACGATCCGCAATTGACGCTGCGCTTGGCAGAGGCCTTTAAGAAGGCATTGGGGCCAGAAAACGTAGTGCAGTTGCCGCCCGTCATGGCCAGTGAGGATTTCTGCCGCTTCAGTCTCGAAAATCACCAAATACCGATTTGCCAGTTCACTTTGGGCGCGGTGGATGCGGCGAAGCTGGCGGAGAGCCGACGCACCGGCGTGCCGCTGCCCGGATTGCACTCGAGTTTATGGGCGCCGATTCCCGAACCGACCCTGCGCACCGGGGTAAAGTCCATGACCAGTGCCGTCCTGGACTTGATGAAAAAGTAGCCCGCCGGAAGTCTCCGTGAAGACTCTGATCTGTAGCGGCGATCTCTGATCGCCGTTGGCGCACGGACGGAACCACCCCGTCGCTTGGCCAGACAATTCACTTGCCCCTCCGAATTCGTCACCAAACCTCGCCGAATATTCATTACTGGTGCCAAGCCGTCGGATGTCTGGTCCGGTTTCAAAGCGCAGGCTTGCCATTTTCCGGGTCGGGCGTTTCTCCTTCCCCATCCGGCGAAGAACCCACTCAGCAGAGTTTTCGCGTGCGTTACTCGGGCACAATCAGCAAGGTGACATGGCGGAACCCAGGGTAGGGCGGGTGTTTGAGGAGCCGGCCGGGAAAGCGTCAATCCCGGGCTTTGTGACTTTCCTGCGACGGCCGAAAGCCTCTGCCCTCAAAAAATCCGGCCTGAGCATTGCATGGTGAGGCAGTCAGAGATACATTATCGATCGGTTGGGAAGTCAAGAGGCGAATTCCGGCTAAAAGGAGCACCGATGAAATTGCGACCAGTCCTCTCCGCGAGTTTACTCGTTTTCGCACTTTGCTTTTTATTGGCCGCTGCTTGGGGTCAAGAAGCGCCCGGCCCCGGCGCAAAGCCTGCGACGGCAATGCCGTCGGTGGTCCAGGTTCCACCGCAGGCGCAGCCCTCCGACCATTTCGACGCTGTGGCGGCCACGAACGCATACCTTGCGCAGATTCCCGCCGATGCGCGCTCGCGTTCCGACGCCTACTTCGAAGGTGGGTATTGGCTGATCCTTTGGGATTTTCTGTATGGCGCGGTAGTTTACGTTCTGCTGTTGCAGCTTCGATGGTCTGCGGCGATGCGCAACCTGGCCGAACGCATCACGCGATTCAATCCGCTGCAGACGCTGATCTACTGGTCGGAATTCCTCCTGGCTATCACACTTCTCACCTTTCCCCTCGCCGTGTATGAGGACTACATCCGCGAGCGCCAGTACGGGCTGGCCACGCAAACGTTCGGGCCGTGGCTCGGCGACCAGGGCAAGAGCC
>PLWR01000211.1 GCA_003165615.1 Acidobacteriota bacterium
GAGGCCTGTTGCATGAATTCTCTGCGGGTCAAATCGGTGCGACAAATTCTTTTAGGATCAAATGGCGTCATAGGGTCCCCCCCCCCCAATCCGGCGAGAAATGCAGGTATGATTCCAGCACATTATGGCGCGGACACAATAACCCAAGAATATCCAAGGTGCAAAGCCCGAGTCGAAGGACTTCAAGGCAGCGCGGCAGAGGAAGCTTTTTTTGCCCGGCCATTTTCTGTATACTATCTTTGACTCGCTCTCATGAGTTTCGCCAGGCAAGCCGGGAACCAGGCCGATTGGCGCGGAGAAAACGTGTCGGAAACTAAAGACTCGGCGCTTCGACGTGTCCTCAAAAACCTGAGCCACAAGTCGCGGACGAAGAAGTTCGAACTACTCAGCGAGGTGTTTGTGGCGCGCCCGCAAGACCGCGTGCTCGACGTGGGCGCGAGTGGCGAAGTATTTCTGCAATACTCCCTGGAAGACGTATACCCGTTTCCAAAGCGGATTGTGGCGGGCGGCTGCGAAGCCCGCGAGATTCTGGCGGCGCGCCGGCATTATCCGCAGCCACAATACGCGCTATTTGATGGTTGCGCGCTTCCCTTCGCGGACCAGAGCTTCGACCTGGTATTCTCCAACGCCGTGATCGAGCACATCCTGGGGCCGGGGCGTCAGGAAGAATTCGCCAAAGAAATCATGCGCGTGGGCAAGAGCTGGTTTGTCACCACTCCAAATTTTTGGTACCCGTTTGAAACCCATCACCACTTGCCGTTTTTCCAGTTTCTGCCCCACCCCGTTCAAATGCAGTACAACCGCTTGCTCGGCACGCACATTCCCAAGGGCACCGTCCAGGAACTGGGCCTGCTTTCCGCCCGCCAGTTGCACCACTTGTTCCCCACCAACCGGATTGCCAAAGTGAGGGTCACGTTCTGGCCGGAAACTCTTGTCGCCTATCACCTGCATGCCGAGCGCGCCAAGGGCATTGCCGATTGACCATTGTCGATTGTCGATTGATCATTGTGAGGTCCTCGCGCTGCATGGGCGACGTTGGCAATCGGCCATCGACAATCGGCAATGGCCTTGACCCTCCCCCCGGGCAATGTGAGAATGCAGAGGGGCAGGTTCTCTTCGGCGCGAGGTGTGAATGATCAGCGGACTTCCCTGGGGATTGGCATTATCGAGCGGCGTCAACACCTACCTGCCGCTATTCCTCCTTGCCCTTTTTACGCGATTTGGCCACGTGATTCATCTCTCTCCCCGATTCGCCTGGCTGGATTCGGATCAAGCCATTTTTATTTTGGGTGCGTTGGCGCTCTGTGAAATTCTCGCCCAGAAATTCCCGCTGCTCGACAATGTCTGGGACTTCCTTCACACCTTGTTGCGCCCCATTGCCGGAGCCGTGGCCACCGGCGCCACCATAAACACCAACAACGCCGCGGAAATTGCAGTGGCCATGCTGATGGGCGGAACCCTGGCGGCCGCGGCGCACTCCACCAAATCCAGCCTGCGATTGATGAGCACTTCCAAGAGTTACGGCACTACCAACTTTGCCATCAGCATCGGTGAAGACGCGGGGGTGCTCATCACTACGCTCCTTTCGGTCTACGCGCCATGGGTCATGTTGGCCATCGTTATTATATTTGGGGTGTTATTTGCTTTCTTCGGACCGCGCATTTTGAGGACCCTGGCCTTTGACCTGAACATTGCCGGGTCAGCCTTGGGAGGAATCTTCCGCTGGGTTTTTCGCAGGAAGTATCCAACGAACCTGAAGGAAAGCTCGCTCGAAATCGCCCCGGAGCGGCTGGAGAAGTTCACGCAACTGTTGGATCGTAATGAGGAGCTACTCGGACTTCTGCCGGGCTGGAAGCGCTCCGAAGGCGGGCCACGGCGGACGTGGGTTGTGCTGACCTCGCGGCGTTTGCTGTGGATTGAATCGCGGATTTTCCGCAATTCCAAAGCTCAATCCCTCGACTATAGTGAAATTACCCTGGCCCGACATCGCAACCTGCTTCTCTTCTCACGCGCCGAGCTCTTGACGCAGCGGCACGAAAATTTCACCCTCACAGTTGCCAGCAGCCACATCAAGTTCGCGGATCTGGCTGTGCAAATGATTTCGCACCTCGCCGGCCTTGATATTCAGGGGCCGCCGCCCACCCCGCAGCCCACCCCACGGCTTGCTACGCTTCCGCAATGAAGGTAGTCCGCAATTCTTGAAATGGAAAGTCTTACTGTGGCAGTAGGAAGTGTAGCGCGCCTGTTTTGGTCCGCGGCTCGTACTGAAGGGGCATGGAAAAGCCGCGGTCCTACATACCAGACGCGCTACACCTGCTCCGCATTAAAAGAACGGAGCGACGATGTTCTTAAGGATGCCGGGGAGTCCACCATTCGGGAAGAATGCTGGGGACATTTATCTTTCTCAAGATGGGCACCCACTGGGGTCGGAACTCCGTGATGATGTTACGAATCGCAATGCTCTCCAGCCCTCGCAACGCCCGCCGCTCCGCATGGGGGACATCGTTAAATCCCTCCGGCAGGATGCCCATTCCGACAAAGCCGCCTGCCGCCGCGCCCGCGAAGTTAGATAGCGCGAAGGTGTTGCGCCCTGAATCGGTTTTATCGACGAAGGTAAAGGCGATGGCATGAGATATCCGAATCAGGGCGTTCTTGCTTCCGGACGGAACGTAGCGAGGATCTTCGTGCAAGGCAACCTCCGCCAGGAATTGCCCGGTTCGATTCGACGTGCTCGCCACGATCTGTTCTCCATACCATCTGCCAAAGGCGCCCCCACCGTCCTCCCATTCACGCGGATAACGGCGCGGCGGATGCAGCATGTAGAAACCTGCTCCCAAGGCGGGGAGGATGAAATTCTGCGGACCATAAGTTAGGTGGAGATAGATTTGAAACTTGTCTTCCGGCTTGAGGCGGTTGCGGCTTATGGGCGGAGGCAGAACGGCAATTACGCCGGAACCGCTTTCAGGCGAAGCCGGCGATTGCTCTGGTGGCGATGGAGTTTGCGGATTCTGGGAAGCCGCTGAGGTTTGCGCCTCTGGAGCATCAGGCAGAGGCTCAGCGGCGCCCGCGTGCATCGAGACACCGGTCGCACCAGCCGTATTCTTTGCCGCAGAGATAACGCCAGGCTGCCCTTGGTCAGGCAGTAAATGACGTTCGACATCCTGCCCAACCACGGGTTTTGAGCAAATCAGCAAAAGCGCCGCGGACAACAACCTGCGGGCTATCCATCCAGCGCGATGTGATTCTCTATTCCCAGTGCCTATTACCGTAATCGTTCTCCATGCAGAGAAGCCGCAGATTGAAATCAATGGACCTGGGCGGCCCCGTATGCGGGCGAGGAGGCATTCTACCCCAGTTCCTAATGAGTTATTCCCCGCCCTACCTGAACGTCAAACCAATGCGGAAGGCAGCGAAGTTGAGCTGAGTATCATTTGGAAATGATGCCCAGAGGATGTGGTCGCCGTGGGCGTAGTAGCGAAAATCGAACCGGAAGCCTATGTGCTTCGAGGCAAAGTAATCGACACCGCCCCCGACGTTGAAACCATGGGCGATGGATCCCGTGTAATCGAAAGTATCCTGCCCAAAGAAGAGGGTGTAGCCGCCGGTCACAAACGGCGCGACTTTGCCTTGGGCCTTTTTGGTGAAGAAGTGGTATGACGCGTTGGCTGAACCAACCCCAATCCAGTTGGGATTGCCGTTGGCGGACGTGAGGAAGCCTGCGGTTCCAAGTTCGGCGCCCACGCCCAGACCCTTGTAAACGTAACCTTCTCCACCAAAACCCGCGGTTAAGCCCATCTGGTGCGTTGCCGGGCCGACGAAGATATATCCCAACCCCGGAGGCTGATGATCTGTGTCCTGTGCCAACAGCGATACTGGCACCATGACGAACAAAGCGACTGTCACAATGAGTTTCTTCATATTTCACTCCTCGTCTTTCCCTCGGTGGCCAAAATTGCACAAAGGCTCCAATTGGAAGGTACTATCGGAAGGTCACCCCGAAGCGAAATGAGGCGTAGTTCTGACCGGGTTGGAGATTGCCGGAATTGGCAGCCACGTANNAGGGGCCGCCTGATAGGAAGGGATCCACAAGACTGCGCGGCTTGTTGGCCCGCAAATGCATCAGCAGGTCAACCGAGGGTATCCAGGCCGACCCCGACGCTCCACTCGACCAATGCGCATATCCCAGTTCCCCGCCCAGGCCCAGACCATGGTATAGATTCACCTCGCCGCCGCCGCCGCCACCGTGCACGACGAAGGTAGAGCCAGAAGACAATCCGTACGCGCCGTTATATGACCCACTACCAATACCAACAATACCAAAGAAGAAATAACCGTCGCCGCGAGGCTGATGGTCAGTACTCTGCGCCGCTTGCGCCAACGCCAACGTAGGGACCAGAAGCAGCCATGCTGCGGTGGCAATCAATCTCCTCATGTTTCACCTCCATGGAATTCGTTCTTTGCGAGCAGGCTCCGGAAAAATCCCATCCGCCAGCGAGTCATTTTTTGCGCACACGTACCCTCAGGCCGCGCAGCGCTTATCCGGCAAGCAACCAGGCAGAGGAGCCGCGGGCCAACAATTCAAGAATGTGGATGGATGAGGGGGCGCTACGGTGCTTGCGCTCGCGGGCGGCCCATAAAGTGGCGGAGAAAGATGAGGCCCAAACCCAGCACGCCGAGCAGGGTTACGCCCGCCCAGACGTAGAAGAGAAAGCTGGGCGAACCGGCATAGAGCAGGGCCTCGGTAAAGGTTCTGAAAGCGTGGGGCGAAACGCCGGGCAGCATCTGCGTGGAATTCAAAAATTCCTGCATGTCACGAGTCTGCATCCCGTCGCCGTTTTGAATGGCGCTTTGGAAAATGTACCAGTAAGGGCGATAGGTCAGATAAAGCGTAACGGAGGAAAACAACATCCCCACCGCACTGGTCAGTACCACGATCGTCGCCACGGGCTTGGCGCGCTTCGCCGCCAGCCGCGCCCGGCGGCGACTGCCCGCGATCAGGATCGATAGGGCAACCACCACGAGCCCGGAGAAGAAGAGAATCATGATCCCCGAAATTTCCACTACCGCCGCATTCCGTTCGGAAGTATCCCGCCCAAAGGCCGATTCCCCAGGGAGCCCTCCGTGCTTTCCCTTGGCCGGATCGAATTTCGCCGCGAGATAACCGAACAGCGCGGCTTCCGCCTGCATGCCCTCTTTCCCGGCAGACGCCTGGAGTTGACTGTAGGCCATGGCCTGAAGAGTTGTGCCCATCCCGTGTTCGCGGTTGGTGCGTCCCTCGGAATCGATCAACTGGCCAAAGCGCGCCACGGTCCAATATCTGCCGCGCCCCCCCTTCCAATCACCCTTCGCTTCGAGGTCTGCACCGGTGTTAAGAAGCGATTGGGCAAACCGCTGGGAATTCTCCAAAGCCGAGTCTGGCAAGTCGATCTGCTCTCGCGACTGCACTTCATACGGATCGTAGAACCCGTAGCGGGGCACGACCCGGCGATTGAGTTGCGCAATCCGGTCAAAATAATCGTCGAATTTGGGAGACTGGAACGCCGCCGCCATGGCTCTCTGCCACGCTTGCTCTTGTTCTTTCGTCGGCGGCGACCCACCGCCACGCTGAACATTCGCCCGGTGAATTGACTCCGCTGTAATCAAAGGAACAAGGGCATTTTGCGGATCCCATCGCTCCAGCTTCTCCACCCACTTGTTAGTCTCGCTAAGTTCCGGGTACCGCATGGCCACGACGGCGTAGACCCAAAGAAGGTTCGGGTCGAGGCGGACGGCTTCCTCCGCCAAGCGAGCGCTCTCACGGGAATCTTGGAGCCGCACCGCGCAGAAGGCCTCCCCCTCCGCGTCGTGCTTAATCTCTGCCTGCTTGGCAACGGCCACAAAACCCGGCTGAATATTTCCGGACGCGAGATGCCAGGGCTTGAGCGCAACCTTGAACGCCTGCCGGAATGGCGGGGCAGCGAAAAACAACAGGGCCGCGAGTATGCACGCGCAACCCATGGCGAGGGCCGCTTTGCGCAGGGTGGCACTGTTGGCGAAAAGCCCTCCGTCAGGAACATAATCCTCCCCCCGCCGGCCCGGGATGATGAGGGAAACAAGGGCCTGTTTGGCGAGGACCCTCGAACTGCCGAGCGCCCACATGGTCCCCGCCCAAGGGCCTTCCACGAAGTTGAGCTCGCCCATCATCGCCCGGCCCCAGTCGCGTGAGGAGGGCGGGGCAATGCGAATCGCAGATTCCAGGATCACGGTCGCAGCTTGGCGGAGCTGCATATCCAGCATGATTCTCACCCACTACAGAAGGCGGGTTGCCGCACCATGGAGTGCGGGCGCGCTTCGGCCAGCTTGGTCCTGGCCAATTCCAGTCCGTCCGACGTCAACCGATACGTGTGCCGCGGCGGGACGCCCTCTTCGGTCGTCACCCAACATGCTTCCAGCATTGAGTACTTTTCCAGACGCATGAGAATGGGGTAAAGCGTCCCGGATTTCAGCCCAGTCTCGCGGCTCAGCTCGTAGCCGTAGCGCCAGTCGGTGGGCCGCTCAATAAACCTATCCAGCACGAGTAGGGTCTCGGGAGATATGCGAGGAATTTTCATAGGGAAAGTCTACTTATATAGAATGTCTTTGTCAAGCGCTTTTTCCACCATTGTTTTCTTGAGATTACTGGGTGGGGATTAACCCGCATTTCTCACCATGTCTTCGGGTTTACGGAGCGAAGGTGTGAAGTGGTGTCCGTCCTGGCGCAAGGAGCGAGCTTTGGAGTGCGGGCAGCTTGTTTTCGCTTTCCTTCCCGCAAGCTTGCTCGCGGGATCTTTCCTGGACTCGCCCCATTGATCCTGCGGTTAATGTGGGCGGTTATTCCAAATGGGTTGGCTGGGGTCGAAGCTTATGGGATCAATCCCGCGCATGGGCAACCAGCTTCGATAATAGTTCCCGTATGCCCCGGCGGTGGCAAAATCGCAGAGATCGATCTCCCCGCCATTTACGGCTCTGACCTTGATCAGCACCCAAGGCTGAATGGAACGGTTGGTCGTTATGAGTTCGGGATGGAGAGCTTTGGCGTCGAGGTCGGGGACGGCATCGGGATCGAAAGCGTTATAAACCGGGTCGAAGGCCAGCAATAATGGCCCGCGATAGATGGAGGTCAATCCCCGGCATTCGCGCTCCCCCACCCAGTAGTGGAACGACATATCGAATTGCACGTTGATCGCATCGCCGTTTTTCCATTCCCGGTGCAGGCTCAGGTAAGCACCCGGTTGGGGGTGAGCAAGGTTCTTTCCGTTAATGCTCACACGAGTCTCCGGGGACCATGCGGGGATGCGCAATTTCAAATCGAATGCTTCGGGTTTAATGAGGCCGATCCGAATGGAATCCTTGCCTGAAGCTGGATAATCCGTGGTTTGCTTGATGCTCAGGCGCTGGCCCGAAGGGGTGGCAGCCACAAACCGGGACGGGCCGTAGTAATTGAGGGCCAACCCACTTTTTGACCGCATCAACGCCCATTCGGCCACCAGCCCCATGCCGCGCGGCCCGTTCACGGAGCAGCAGTTGAGGTCAGGGCTGCCGGCCCGGCATTGAAAGTTGATGGTGTGCGCCGCGGCTTCTCTCGTGCCATCCATGGGCGTGTTGTAGGTCCACCAATTCCCGGAGGGATTCTGACCTCCCAAATTGCCGTTGAACGCCGACAATTCAAGTTCATCCGCCACCTGCGAATCTCCCGTCATCCTGAGCATGGCCAGAGTCATGTCAATCCACGCGACAGTGCAGCAGGTTTCAATTTGTCTTTTGTTATAGGGATTCCCCGTGGCTTCTTCGCCGGAGGTGAAACCGCCGGTATTGTGGCGGTCGCCCTTCAGGATGCTGAACCAGATCTGCGTGAACGCCTGGCGATATTTCGGATCACCGGTCACCAGGTACATATCTGCCATGCCGAGAAAATCGTGCACACTTTCCCAACGCTTGCCGGGAAACTCGAACATTTCTTTTCCCGCCAAGGCCATCTTCATATACTGGCCGGCCCCGGGCATCTCCCATTGTTTCACGATCCAATTCGCCATCGCCAGGTATTGGGGGTTGCCAGTCACTTCATACAACTGCGTAAAGGCATGAATCACCGAGTAATTCATCTGCCCGAAGCTGGTGTCATTGGTGAATGCAAAACCTTTGTCAAGGAAGCTGTTGACCAGGAGGTCGGCGGCGCGAGTGGCGGCTTGCAGCGCCTCCTGTGAACCGAATTCCTGGCGGTACATCAATAGTGCGCGGATGGCCCAATAGTGCCCCCACATGTCCCATGTATTCGCCCCCGTAAGTCTCGCGGACTTGTTGAAAGGCCCCAAATATCCATCCGCACCCTGGCTGGCGATAAAGGCACGGACCACACGGTCGATGCTGGCCTTTTGCCGTGGGTCCTTCAGGATGCGGTAGCTGAGAATGGAAGCACAAAGGTATTTGCCAATGAATTCCCCCGACCAGGGGAGCAGATTTCGGCTGGGAGTGCGATCCCGGTCGTAGAACATTTCGACCATCGCCGGGTCTGCGCCCGGGACGCGAAGTTCCCAATTCTCCAGATTCGCCTTCAAGCGCTTCCCCAGGAACCCGCCAAATTCCAAGTCGATCTTCTGCGGCGACTCCAGCACCGGCTCAACGGTCAGGTTAGGGGAAGCGGCGCGCGCTGCACCCACCCCAGTCGCCATCGCCGCCACCATGCTGATGCTTGCAAGCCGGCAAAACCATTGACGCATCAGATTCATTTTGAGCCCCCGGGCAATCGTGATGCTCACCACTGCGATCATGTAGAGAGTCTCAATTCGCTACTGATTTGATATCCGAAATTGTAGATGAGCGGGCAGAGGAATCCAACTTCCCGGCCATGAGACTTGATCACAAACCGAATACATCCACGGGGAAAGACTGGGACTTAACTGGCTTCCTTTTGCGGCGCCCAGTAGACTTCCCCGCGGATGGATTCCCTGGCGAAGCCCCGCCGGCGCAGAATCCCTTTGCCATTTTCAATCATTTGGGGGTGACCGCACAGATAGACCGTCGTCTTGGGAGGCGCAAGATTGAGCTCATCGATGTATTTGCGCAGGACGTCTTCCACCCGCCCGACTTCGCCTTTCCATTCCGGGTCTTCCCAAGGGCGGCTGACGACGGGGATATAGCTGATCCACGGGAACTCGTGGGCGAGTGCTTCCAATTCATCGCGATAGGCAAATTCCCAGGAGCGGCTGGCGGCTTGCATCACCACCAGCTTGGCGCTGGGATGTCTTCCCAGCCGTGCTTCGCGAGCCAGGGTGCGTGCCATGCTGACGTAGGGCGCAACACCCGTCACCGTGCAGACCAGGAGATGCTGCTTGTGACTGCTCTTGCCATCAAAGGTGAAAGTTCCCCTGGCGTTCCGCCGCATCAACAACGTATCGCCCACCTGCCGGTGGTAAAGCGGGGGCGTAACCCGGCCGCGCATCACCAGTTCGAAGAAGAACTCGACCTCCGCCTCGTGCGGGCTCGAGCAGATGGAGTATGAGCGCTCCACCACCTTGCCTTCCTCCTCGATTCCCAGGACCGCATACTGGCCCGGTTTAAAGGCAATAGGATGCTCGGGACGGACCCGAATGGACCACAAATCCTCAGTATGATCCTTGCGGAAGATAATCGTCGCTTTCTGAAACTTCTCGGTGGAAACCGTCATGCGAACTGAACTTGCCCCCTTCAATCGGTTTGCGGAACTGGAGCACACTCCTCAGAGAGCGGTGCGAGAACGCAACCGCGGAGGCTCAAGCTCCAGGTTCGTGGATGGATGCCCCACCCTTCCAGAATCTCAAAACTCCCGGCGTGGGTCAACTGGCGATAGATCGGTAATGGTGCAGTATGGTTTGTTGGAGCGGCGGTCATAAACAACGGCTGTCCAGATTAGCGAACTCTCCGAATGGTCCCCCCACATTTCTCTTTCTCCGCGCCCTCTACGCCTGATGAATCGGGGCAGATGGCTCGGAGGAGGTCGATTAAGGTACAGGCGCGACGGAAAGGCGAAGCCTTTCCGCGTCAGAGCCGCTGGCCAACACCCGCGCGATCAAGCGTAACTTGGAAAAGCGTGGTCCATAACCGCCAGATCTTGATCTCGGCGCTCCCTTCCCGCGTCAGGGCAGGCTTGAAGCGCCGCACAGCAAACTGCGCCATGGGCGAAAGATCGGCGGAAGGATCCGGCGGCACCGCGCCCGCTCATTGCCCGGGGAGCTCTGCCCCCATGATTAATGCGGCCGCACGATGGTGGAGTAATGGTGGAATTGCCAGAAGAGAATTCCAACCCAGACCAGGCTCACAACCGTGGCGGCGGCAAAGGTCTTCCCTATGAACTTCTCGGTAACTTGTTTCCGCCATGCACGGGCGGAAAGAACTAGCAACGCCAAGCCCGTGAGGATGGCGAAGCCGGGCAGCGGCGTCTCAAAAGTACCCGATGGCTTTCCGCTGAGAAATCGGAGCAGTGCCGCGATATCTCCGCCGAATTCCCCGGTTAAAAAGCTGAAGATGAGCCAGAGGATGGGGGCAACAATACCCAACATATAGGGAAATTTATCGTCGCCAAAAAATACCATTACCGCGATGACCACGAAGATGGTCGATGTCACCAGTTCGTAAACGAAAAACTGGGGAACGGAAAAAGCACCGGCAACTACAAGAACCAAGGTCAGGAAGGCAGCAAGAAACACCCCTCGGTCAGACATAATCGCACTCCTTAAGTTAGCGCTTGGATCGAACCTCGCGCCGCCTCGCTGCCGGCTCCATCCCCTCGGCAGAGGAGAAAGTGCTGCCGGCCGCATGGCGTCACTGATTTTATTGGCCGCAATTCGAATCAGACTACGGTAAAGCGGCGCAAGTATACCACATCGATTCAATACGGAAGAGGAAAGGCAACGGTTGTGTTGCCGAAGGGCGGGAGTGGGTCAATTGGTTTTTTGCAGCGGCGATCTATGGCCGAGATTGTCTAATTTGGCCTCAATCGGGCGGCTAACCAGTCGCTGACGCTGGCCGATGCTCACGGGCTGGTCATCATCAACGGGCGCCGAATCTCCACGTGCTGGTGCACCGATCGCCACCTGGGATTGACGGGGGCGAAGCTGGTTATTTCCCCGGCGAGTCCCTCACACCTATAGACCCGCGGAATAGTGCGTTGCCCGATCAACTCCGCCCTGATTTGAAATGATAAGAAGCTGCGGACCGTCGGAAAGCATCACCGCGCTGCTTGCTCTGAACCCCGCCTCACTTGGGGGCGAGAAATTGTCTGACCATGCTCAAGCTAAAACTGGCCGGGTCCGCAATTTCATGATCCTTTATTGCAGCTTCCAAAGCTGGGACAACCACATCGACATTTAAGGGTCGGCGCAGGAAGGCAAGGTCACCAAGACAGGTTGCGGCTGCCCATCGGATCGGTAGCTCCGGTGAGTTCAGGCTCCTAAGGCACTGATCCTGAACCTAGCTCCAATCCGCGTCATACTTCGCAGCCGCGTAAAGGGCACTTGCAACTGTCTGCGGATCGCCACTCGCCAGTCGATAGACTAACTCTTCCCTTGCGGGCCGATGTACAGGCTCATATTTGAGGTCAGCCATTACTGTATATTCCCCCCCTTGGGGAGACCAATTCTGTACCTTGAAGCGCAACCGGTGGCCACGGTCATTTGTCGCTACCACGCCCGCGCCAGGAGCAGGGTCATATCATCCTGAAGTTCCGGGCTGCCCGTCCAGTCATCAACGCTGTGATAAATCGTCTCCGCCAGAACTTCCGGGGAAGCACTCAGCATACGCCTGGTGACGTCGAGGAGGCGGGATTCCCCAAACTCCTCTCCGTAGGTATTCTCCGGCTCGGTAATGCCGTCCGTATAGGCCAGCAAGAGATCTTTCGGTTCCAACTCAATTTCTCCCACTTCGTACTTCATGGCAGGGAATAAACCCACCACCGTCCCCCCGGTTCGGAGATGGTCAATCTTGCCGTCGCGAAAGAGGATGGGCGGCAGATGGCCGGCGTTGGTATAGGAAAGATTGCGGCTTCGGGCGTCATAGATGGCGAAGAAAAATGTCACATACTTTTCCAGCGGCGTATTGGCATAGAGCTGGCGATTCAACCGATCCACCACTTGGGCGGTCGAAAACGGGGTGAGGGGGGAACTCTGGCCGCCCGCGAAACCATCGTAAAATTGCGCGCGCAGGGCGGATTGAATAGCCGCCATCAAAAGCGCCGCGGAGATTCCCTTGCCGCTGACGTCCCCGAGGACCAATCCCACACGATGCTCATCCAATTTCAGGAAGTCGTAGTAGTCACCGCTTACGGAGCGCGCCGCCTTGCAAACCCCATAGAGATCCAAGCCCGGCACTCTGGGTACCGACTGGGGAAAGAGCCGGCGCTGCACTTCGCGGGCAATATCCAGCTCGCTCTGCAAACGCATCCGTTCCTGCGATTCCTGCATGAGCCGTTCCACCGAAGCCGTCATGCTGTCAAAAGCTCCACCCAGCGCGGTCAACTGATCGCGGGAGGGAAAGTGCGTTCGATAGGAAAAATCCCCCGCCTTAACCCGCTCCGTGGCATCGTACAGGGTGTCCACGGTGCGCGTCATCGAGCGCGTCATGCGGATGCCGATGATTAGTGCCACCATTTCGAGGATCAGAAAGAAGATGGCCACCGCCTTAAAGATATAAACATAGGCCGCCGACAATTCGCCCAGCGTTGCCAACAGCCGGCCATTGAGCGCGAAAATGCGGGACGAAACATAAACAAAGGCGGGGGCAGCAGCTTTCTCCTCTTTGTCCCCACCCCACACAATCGGATCGAGTGAGGAGGCGCCAAAGACTACAAAATCGAAGGGGTTCGCCTGCTCTGGAAGTTTAACGGACTGGGAGTTCATCAAGGTGCTCAAGACATTGGGCTCCCTGGTTGATCCCACGCTGATCTGTACGCCTACCCCCTCATTGCGCCCCACACGCCTGGGCGTAGCCACACCTAACGGTCCAATACCGTCCCCCACCAAATCCAGCAGCTCAGGAGTAAAGGGCTGCGAGAGCACGAGGGTCAAATCACCGGCGGGGGTCACGGTTCGTTCCACCGATCGCAAGGCGAGTTGGCCATGGTCGTCAACGATATTCGCGTATTCATTACCCTTCACCCAGCTCGGCACGCTGGCAGGATTGTCCGCGGGCTTGCCATCCAGGAGGAATGAGCGTGTCACGTTCCCCAGGTGCAGGGTAATTACCAGCCCCGGGTAGCTCTTCGCATAGCCGACCAACTCGCTGACGTAGAAATTTCGAATCTCATCCAGCATGGCGGACGGAGATTTTTCCCCGCCGAAACGCGCCTCCTGAAGCACAACGCGGTTGACTTGCTCAATTTCATCGAAATGATCGTGGAGCCTCAAGACCACCAGGAAGGCTGCAAATTGCCCATTGATGATGAACGCTCCCAAAAGGACGAGTACGAGGATGAGGGAAATGGGGACGACGCCAATCAGGACATACGCCACCACCAGGCGCCGGCGGAGTCGCCAGAGCAGACGGGAACGGACGAACCGCAGCAGACGGATGAGGTAGTAGACGATGGAAACCAGCGCGCCAACCCAGAAGACGAACCAGAGAAATCCATTGAGGCCACCGGTGGCGTGAGTAAGACGAGTTGTGACCCATAGGACGGCACCGCAGGCCAACACCCATGCGGTGAATCGAGCCAGGCGGTGCGTCCGGTATTCGTGAAGAAGGTGTTCGAACCCTTTCGTGAGCATATCTGTGGCTCAGTAGTTAAGCCGGCGGGCCGGTATGCCCGGCAGCAGATTCCGCCCGCTTCCCCTCGGCAATCTGCAGCACGCTGTGCCGGCGGCTATAGCCAAAATAGATGACGAACCCGATAGCCATCCAGACAAACAAGCGAATCCAGGTATCGCGCGGCAATCCCAACATTTGTCCGCCGCACACGACAATGGCAAGGGGACCCACCAGCCACACCAGGGGGGTGCGGAAGGGACGGCGAATGTCGGGGTAATGCTTGCGCATCACCATCACTGACGCACTGACAATCACAAACGCCAGCAAAGTTCCAATGCTGACCAGTTCCCCCACAATCCGCAGGGGCAACAAGCCGCCGGCGATAGCCACGCAAGCGCCGGTAAGCGCCGTGCTGATGTAGGGGGTGCGAAAGCGCTGGTGAATGCGGCCAAACGCCTTGGGGAGAAGGCCATCGTGCGCCATGGAATAGAACACACGCGTTTGGCCCAGCATCATCA
The DNA here is from genome assembly GCA_003165615.1 of Acidobacteriota bacterium. Next base: position 14,253 of record PLWR01000211.1, read on the forward strand.
CCAGGATAACCGCGGTGGTCCCCAGCAGCGCGCCGATCTTGACGATGGGGGAAAGCCAGGCGCGGGCAGGGGTGGAATCAATGGCGATGGCCAGCGGATCGGCGACGTTGAGTTGGTGGTACGGCACCAAACCTGTCATCACCATCACCACAATAATGTAAAGGACCGTACAAATCCCCAGGGAACCCAGAATGCCGATGGGCATATCGCGCTCAGGATTCCGAGCCTCCTGCGCGGCCGTGGAGACAGCATCAAATCCGATGTAGGCAAAGAAAATGATTCCCGCCCCGCGCAGCACCCCGGAGAAGCCGAACTCGCCGAAGACTCCCTGGTTAGGGGGGAAAAAGGGATGCCAGTTGGCCCGATGCACAAACATCGCGCCCACGATGATGAACATCAGGACGACGCCCACCTTCACCATGACAATGAAGTTATTGAAATTCGCGGATTCTCGGATGCCAATGATGAGCAGGGTGGTAATCAGCAAAACGATGAAGGCGGCGGGAACATTGAAAATAGGGTGGACCATCGTACCATCGGGCAGGCGCACGGATTCCCAGGGACTCTTGCTCAATTCCACGGGGAAAGGCATGTTCAGGGTCCTCTGTAGAAAGGAAACCAGATAACCCGACCAGCCGATGGAAACCGTCGTGGCGCCCACCGCGTACTCAAGAATCAAATCCCAGCCGATAATCCAGGCGAGGAATTCACCGATGGTGGCATAGGAATAGGTGTAGGCGCTGCCGGCCACGGGAATCATGGCGGCAAATTCCGCGTAACAGAGCCCCGCAAAAGCGCAGCCCAGGCCGGAAAGAATCACCGACAACACCAGCGCCGGCCCGGTATGTTGCGCGGCAACCCCACTGAGAACAAAAATACCGGCGCCCACGATGGCGCCGATGCCCAGCGACATCAGAGCCACCGGGCCCAGAGTGCGCCGCAAACCATGTTCAGACTCCGCAGCCTCGGCTCGCAAGAGATCGAGGTCCTTTTTCACCCACAAACCCGGCATGCTTCCTCCCGTCAGGCAAATGACGACGGACGATTTCAATCGTCCATCGTCGATCCATAATCGGCAATATTCGTGCTGCGCCGTCGCCAAAGATAATAGACCGGAATGCCGATGGCGACGATACTTAAACCGGCAAAACTTCGCAACGTTTTGTGAGTCAGCAGAGCCAGCTCCACAAACGAGGCAAAAGCAATATACAACAAGGGAACCAGAGGGTATCCCCAGGCACGGTAGGGTCTCGGCATTTCCGGGCGCTTCCGCCGCAGCCGGAAAATGCCAGCAATGGTCAAAATGTAAAACAGGACGACGGCAAAAATCACATAGTCCAACAGTTCGTTGTAAGTGCCGGTAAGGGTCAGGATTGACGCCCAAACCGCCTGGACCAGAAGCGAAGCCGCCGGCGTGTGATACTTGGAATTAATTTTTCCCACGGAGGAAAAGAACAGGCCGTCCTTCGCCATGGCGTAATACACGCGGGCCCCGGCCATCACCATTCCATTGGTGCAACCAAAGGTGGAAATCATGATGGCGGCGGCCATCAGTCCCGCCCCCTTCCCGCCCAGCATGACCTGAACGGCAGCGGTAGCAACCCGGTCTTCCGCGGCGTGTTGGATTCCCTGCTCCAGCAGCCCGCCATGAGGCGAGCTAAAGAACGGCAGAGCGCGGTAATAGGCCCAATTGCAGGCAAAATAGATGATGCAGACCGCCGTGGTGCCCACAAAAAGCGCCAGGGGCAGGTTGCGTTTGGGATTGATCACTTCACTGCCGGTAAAAGTGACGTTGTTCCACGCGTCGGAGGAAAATAGCGGCCCCACCAGCGCCACGGAAACCAAAGTCAAGGTGGCCAAATCCCAATGAGCTCCCTGCCACAGGCCCTGCCCGGATGATGCCGGCACAGGATGGCCAAAAGCCCACCAGATGCCGAGCACCACAACTCCAATCAGGGCTGCCACCTTAAGAACGGTGAAGACATTCTGCACTCTCGCGCCGGTGCGCAATCCGAAAATGTTCAACACGCTCAGGAAAAACAGGACCAGTATGGCGACGATTTGTTGCGACGAAACCGTAAGCGCAATGGGGTGGCCGAAGACCGGGAGAGTCCCGACATTGAGCAGAATGGTTTTGGCTGAAACCCACGGCACAAACACGCCCAGAAATTTCCCGAAGGCGACGGCTACCGCGGCCACGGTGCCGGTTTGGATGACCAGGAAGAGCGTCCAGCCGTAGAGGAAACCAAAGAGCGGGCCAAAAGCTTCGCGCAGGTAAACATACTGGCCACCGGCCCTGGGCATCATACCCGCGAGTTCACCGTAGCTGACGGCCGCAATGATGGTCATTACTCCACTGATGACCCAAGTGAGAAAAAACAGGCCCGGGGACTGAACCTGGCGGCTAACGTCAGCCGCCACAATAAAAACCCCCGAGCCAATCATCGATCCCATAACCAGGGTGGTGGAATCAAACAGGCCGA
>PLWR01000522.1 GCA_003165615.1 Acidobacteriota bacterium
GGTCCAGTGTCCCCAGCTTTTTTGCGCCCAGATCGGGAGTTTATACCAGACTTTTCCCACACCCAATCCTTTGGCGTAGCTTCCGGTGGGAATTTCGAACATGGTAAATGTGCCAATCTCCGGGCAGTGCTTCGTCTCTTTTATGAATCGATACTTCGCCCCCAATTCGATGTCCTGAAATCCATAGGCGCTGGGACCAACACCGGAAGGAAGGTATCGCGGGTTGTTGGAAGGAATGACGGCACCCAGAGGCAGAATGATATGCAGGTGCAGATTGGGAGCAGCGCCCCAATTGGCTTCAAACGCCGGGCCCACAGGATCGGCTTCCACCGGGGTTGCATCCGCGGCGCCAAATAAATAGACCTCGTAATGGCGAAATTCTATGGGCTCGGGATCGTCGGTTTGAAACGGCGGGCCCGCCCAAAGGTTCGCGGCGGCGAGCATATAGAACAGTAAGAGCGATGTTCTTGCCCAACATTGAATTGTCTTCATTCGCGCTCCGTGGAAAAGGGGCACGGGCATCCTGCGGTTGTGAACTGCGACAAGGGAGGCCATACCCCTCGCTCTATTTTCCTTGCAAGAAATCTGCAAACGGCGGAAACGTCAGTAAGATTCCTAATGCCAGGAGCAGGTACGCTGTGGCATTGATCCTACTGAGGGAAACCGTCTTCGCTCGCCAGTGCTTTGCCAAGGCTAACCATGTGACCAACCACATCAGAATCGCCACGGTGGTTACGCCCGAGAGCGGTCCAGTGGGACGATAAAACGTCAAGCAATTGGCAATTGACTTGGAGGCATCCGCGACGAAACCGATAATCCCCAAGAAGGCGCAGCCCGCCCCCGTCGACAGAATCGCCGCAGCGGCTGGTCCGTTGGGCAGAGATCCAGCAAGAAGCGGTCGTGGCCCTCCCAAGGCGGTCGGCTGTATAGTTTCTGGCTGCGCTGGGTTCATTGGGTTTTCTCCGCCAAATGAATAGTTGAGCCGCCATTCACGGGCGCGTACTTGTTGAGCATCGCACCGAACATTCCGGCCACTCCTGCCGCCCCTAATGCTGTCAGCACAAAAACCAGAACGGCTCGGCGAATTTGTGGATGTTCGTGCATCGATCGTTGGTATGTGGTCATAACATAGGCCACCATCGTCATCACCATGGGAGCGATCCAAGCAACGTGTTCTTTCCACTCCATTCCCAGGGTGTGCCATCCCCTCGTGGCGGGACTCGACATCAGGACAAATTTTGGATAAAACGCGAGGCTGGTGGACCCCGCGGGCGGAACGGCGCGATACCACGGATAAATAATGTAAGCTCCCGTCAGGACTGCCGCCCAACCGAGAGTGGCCATACTGAAGAGATAAAAACGTTCCAGTGAGATGCCGCGTGGGGTTATTCCGGGATTCCGCTCAAAGCAGGCTGACCTAAACCGCTCCACAACCAGTCCGTAAATTGCCAGGAGAAAGAACCCGCCAAACAACATCCCATGCACTATCGTGACGAACGCGCGCAGTGTAATTTCCATCACAGTACTCCCGGTACTCTCAGGTTGTTGCCGAGGTACGGCGAACCGCACCCTTACAAAAACCCGTTAGTGGTGGTGCTCCTCGCCAAACATTTCACCGAAAAGCTCCTGCACACGCCGCCGCCCGGAGCGCAGCGCCCTGCGGCCCAATGGAGTTATCTTGTAGACCCGGCGACCGGACTTTCCATTGCGTTCCTGGTGCGACCGAAGATAACCCTTATTCTCCAAGCCATGCAGAATGGGATAGAGCGTCCCTGCACTTAACTTGTATCCATGGCGCGCCAGCTCCTCCGCGATCCACGTTCCGTAAAGAGGTTCTTCCGCGGCGTGATGGAGAATATGCAGGCGAATCAATCCCGAATAGAGGCTCTTATCATCCATATTGTGTTTCGATGCCCTGTTTCGATATCGAAAGTCTATACTGAAGGACAAACGCACGGTTGTCAAGAGGAGCGGAAGGCTCGCGGAAGAAGTGGGGACCGCTATTTCAACGGGATCTGTGACTTGTTGCTTTCAAGCCACTGCTCAAAGGTTTGGAGCGATGGATTTAAACTCCGGGAGAAAGCCACGCTGCGGGCGCCACAAAAATACTCTTCAAAATCACACTTGAACTGAAACATGTTGCCAAGGTCTTCCGCGCCCGGGAAACCGAAGCCACGGTACACTTCCGGCGGAACTGCGTTGTACTCCACTTCCCTGCCCAGCACCGCACTGAACTCCGCAGCCATCTGGGAACCGGTCAAGTGCTCACCCGCGATTCCGACCGTCTTACCAATGAACTCGGAACCGCGTTTGAAAATGCCATAGGCGCACCGGCCGATGTCCTCGGCAGCGATGCCCGGGAGTTTCTTATCTCCCATGGGAAGGGTTATCGAAAGTCTGCCATTCGGCCCTGTTTTGGGGCCCATTCCGAAATAGATGAAGTTGTCCCAGTAGAACGAAGTCAGCAGGAATGTAGTGGGCACGCCGAGTTCGCTGAAGATGTGATCGGCCGCGCCCTTGCCGTCAAAATGTGGAACTTTGTACTCGCCCATCAGCGTGGGCATGCGATTGTCGCTGAGCGGCACCCAGCGGCGGGTGTCTTCCAGGGTGGACCATATAACGTGTTGCACGCCGGCGTGCTTCGCCGCCTCAGCCATGGCGGCAGCACTTGCTAGTTCCTTGTCGGGGGAAAAATGGTTCCAGAAGAAGGTGACCGCGTAGACTCCATAGGCGCCCTGGAAGGCGCGCATGAGGGTCTGGACGTCATCCACGTCGGCCGCAACCACGTCGGCGCCTAGCTTGGCCAACGCTTTCGCCTTATCGGAATTGGGGTCGCGAGTCAATGCCCGGACGGTGAAATCGCCCGCCGGGTCATTCAAAATGGCGCGGGCTAAACCGCCGCCCTGCGCTCCAGTGGCTCCTACAACAGCGATGATCTTCTTCTGCGACATGTAATTTCCTTGTTAAGCTGGCGGTTAGGGCGCCGTGTCACGTACAGCCTTGCCACGGTGACCTTCGGCGCCCAGATCGGGTTCTCTGCGTCAGCCCCTTCGCTACAGATAACAGCCACTCCCGAAAGGGCGCCCAAGGCACGATTCGCGTGTTTACTTTACCGAGTGAAAGCGCTTCTCGATTTCAGCCCAGTTCACCACGTTCCACCACGCGGCAAGGTACTCATTCCGGCGATTCTGATACTTCAGGTAATAAGCGTGCTCCCAAACATCGATACCGAGGAGGGGGAATTTGCCTTCGAGAACCGGGCCGTCCTGGTTGGGGGTGGAGTAGACTTCAAGCTTGCCGCTGTGGGCGACGAGCCATGCCCATCCCGAGCCAAAGCGGCCGATGCCGGCAGCAGAGAGTTTCTCTTTTAGAGTGTCAAAGCTCCCAAAGGTGCTGTTGATGGCCGCGGCCAGCGCTCCGCTCGGTTGGCCACCAGCGTGGGGGCCCATGATTTGCCAGAACATGGAGTGGTTAATGTGCCCGCCGCCGTTATTGCGGACGGCGGTTTTGATCGATTCGGGGACAATCGCCAAGTTGTTAGCGAGCAATTCCTCAATACTCTTATTCGCCAGTTCGGGCGCGGATTCAAGGGCTTTATTCAGGTTGGTTACATAGGCGTTGTGGTGTTTCCCGTGATGGATTTCCATCGTCAACTTGTCAATGGAAGGCTCCAGTGCATCGGGAGCATACGGCAGAGCGGGTAGTGTGAACGGCATAACTCCTCCTCAGGTGCGGAAAGTTTCGAAGGTACGCCACCTCATCTTCCCTGGGGAAGAGAAACCACCGCCCGTGGGCAGCGCTGCCTTCGGCAAGAATTTGAAATGTCTCAATACAGCCCGGACAGTGTAGTCGTGAAATAATAGATTAAACCATACGTCCGGGCCTGTCAAACGTGGGGAGGGCTACTGAAAGTACTTTCCGCCATCGACCACCAGGTTCTGACCGCTTATTGCGCACGCCGCGGAACTCAACAGGAAGAGCATGACAGGGGAGACGTGCTTCGCCTCAATCAGGTGTTTGACGCATTGGTCGCGAATCAGCGCTTGCTTACCCTCCTCCGTCACGTATTTGCGGAGCTGCTTTTCCGTCATGATCCATCCCGGGCTGATCATGTTCACGCGAATCCCATCTTTTCCCAATTCGCGCGCCAGCGATCGCGTAAAGCCCAGGATCCCGCTTTTGGTGGCGTTATAGACCGTGAAGGGTTCAAAACCGAACATGTAATTGGTGGTGCAGATGTTGACGATACTCTTGCCTTCCCCGCTCCTCAGGAGTTCCAGGCACGCTCTGGACATCAGCAGGAAGGATCGCAAGTTCAAGGTCCACATGCGGTCACACTCTTCGACCGTGAGCGCATCAAAACTGATCCTGTCGTCATTCGCTGCATTATTGACGAGATAATCGATGCGCCCGGCTAATTCGCGCACATAATCCGAGAAGGCCTTGATCTGGTCCGGCGCCGTCAGGTCGGCCTGATAGTAGTGAGCGTGCCTCCCCAGCGCTTTGGCGGCCAATTGGCCTTTCCGGGCGTTTCGGGCACAGAAATAAACCTCGCAGTCAACCTCACAAAGAGTACGGCAGAAATCATATCCGATGCCTTCGCTCCCGCCCGTTACCACCGCCACTTTGCCGGCAAATTCACCTGCATCCATCATGATGATTTCTCCCCGAGGTTTCGCGCCCGCGCCTGCCCAGCGTCCACCTCGTATCTGCTTTTCGAAGCTGCGTCGTAGGGTACCACTAATTCCTTCCGCAGTCGTTCCCACCGCGTTACGAAATTAATTCGCGAATCAGCCTCCGAGAAACGCGGCCTCGAGGGCGGAGCCGCGGCGGTCTCCTGCCAAAATCTTCTGGGGGGAAAGCCCAAGTTCGTGCATAATCGCGGGAATCGTGGCCAATACCATTTTCCAACTATTGTCGGAGTTCTTCGCCCACTACGGGTACTGGGTTGTTTTCTTCGGTGTGATGCTGGAAAACATTGGCTTCCCTATCCCCGGTGAGACCGTGCTTCTGTTTGCCGGCTTTCTGGCCTATCAAGGCAAGATGCACATTCTGCCGGCGATTCTCACCGCCATTGCCGGGGCCACAACCGGCGCCAGTCTTGGTTACTGGCTCGGCCGGCACGGCGGCACTTCTGTGGTCAACCGTCTGCTGGGGCGTTTTCCCCGGCTTCGGAAGCGTTACGACGTTTCCCAGAGGATATTCCTCAAGCACGGTCAATGGGCAGTATTTGCCTCGCGTTTCGTCGCAGGTTTGCGCATGTTTGCGGGAATTCTGGCCGGTGCTTTACGCATGCCTTTTTCGCCTTTTCTGCTTTATAGCTTTGCGGGTGCGGTTTGCTGGGCACTCGTGATCGGTTACGTGGGTTTTCTGTTTGGGAGTAGCTGGGGAAAGCTGGTCCACTTTGTGGGCCGTATGGACCGCATCGCGCTGGTCATCATTACAGGAGCCGCGCTGGTGTTGTTTCTGGTTTACCGGGTTCGGCGAAAGAAGCCATCATAAGACTGGCTGGCCCTTCAGTTGCCCAATCTCTTCAGATCGTCCTTCGCCGCTTTGAAGTTGTGCCTGAGCCGGAGGGCGGTCTGAATTTCCGAACGCGCTTCGGTTTTCCGGCCTTCCTTCTCGAACACAAGTCCCAATAGCCGATGGGCATCCGCCACGTCCGGCTCTTCTCCCTCCGGTTCCTGGGAAAGATATTTCTTCGCATAGCCCTCGGCTCTGGGAAACTCCTTGCCGATTTCCAATAATCCCTGGGCAGCTTCATAATAGGGCCGCAGGTCATCGGGAACGTTCTTCTCCGAATTGGCAAGGGCTTGCTCAAGATCGCTCCACCGCTGCTGGAGGGCGAAAATGCGCGCCAGGATCCAGTACGCCTCAATTTGTTGAGGATCGAGCTGCAAGGCGTATTGGGCGTGCTTCGTTGCCTGATCATATTTTGCGTGGGCAGATTGACAGTAAAACTTCGCCAGCGCTGTGTGCGCGCCGTAATTCTTAGGATTCGCTTGCACAGCTTTCAAATAGAAAGCTTCCATCTGGGCGGGATTCTTTTCCAACTCCGCGAGTTCGGCGCGGGCCAGGTATCCTTCACTGGCATTCAGAAGGGTAATTTTTTCTGCCAAGGCGCGCGCTTCGTCCTTGTTCCCCCCCATAATGCCGGGCGCCTGATATTTAAACAGCATCATGGAATCGAGCGCGTCCATATTTCTGGAATCGAGGGCAATGGCAATTTCCACTTCTTTTCGGAACTTTATGGCCAGCGATCCTGCCGAAAAAAAACTGGCGCGAGCAGCCATCTCTCCAAGAATCTGGCCCAACTTCAGGTGGAATTCTGAATTCCTGCCATCGAGGTCGACCGCGTGCTGGGCAAGCGGAAGCGCTCCATCAAAATCCTTAAACGACATCTTCACTTCCGCCAGCAGGTAGCACCCCCGCGGTTCCTGGGGATGGGCTTTGACTTGAGGTTCAAGAATAGCGCGAGCTCGCTTCCAATGGCCTGCGTGGATAAGTGCATCCGCATCTGCGCCCTGGCCGGCGAGGGTAGAACGAGCGGCGAAACCGTGCCCGGCGAATAGCGGCCACAGGATTATGGCTGCCAAAACGCAAGCGGAGAGCGGGGAAATTGAAAAATCCCGTTTAGTGCGCAGCAAGCCAGGCCTCCCTGATGGCCACCTGTTCGGGTGTGGCGGAAGACAAAGGGGTGATGGAGCACTCGCTGCGTATCGGTGGGTCCAGCGTCACCGTAATTCTTTCACGGCGCCCGTGCCGCTCCACGGTAATCGGGACATTAGCGCCCACGGGATAGGGTTTGAGCCGGGTGGCGAGATTTTCAGTCGCCAGCGATTGATCGTCAACATCGATCAGCAAGTCATCGCGGCTCAGTCCGGCCCGGTCGGCGGCACTGTCGGGAATAATCGAAACAACCCGCGCCCCCCGGAATTCGGGTTGAACCGCAACGTCCAGGGATGGAGGAGCGTCGGCGGGCGTCTCCAGGTGAAGCCGATAGCCCACTGTCGCTAGGGTCTCCTGATACGGAAGGGCATCCGTCCCACTGACGTAACGTTCGAAGAAGGGTGTGAAGTCCGACCCGGTGACGGAATTTAGAGCCTCAACCACGTCCTTTTCCTCAAACCCCCGGCCCGGTCCATAGTAGCTCGTGGCCGGGGCCTCGTAGAACTGATGGTACATGAACTGCATGATATCCAACAGGGTCTTGCGGCCCTGCGTCCGCGAGCGAATTTCCAAATCCAGGAGCATCCCCAAAAGTGCGCCTTTGTTGTAGTACGAAATCGTTGTGTTGGTGAAATTCGTTTCCTGCATCTGGGGTGAACGGTCAAAGAACCACGCACCAAAACTGGACGATTCCGCTGACATCAGTTTGTTCCCGGGTTCCTTATCCAGCGCATAAATCTCACTCGCGAGTCGAACGAGGAACTGATCGCGCGTCCAGAGTCCGGATTTTAGGAGGAAGAGGTAACCGTAATAACTCGTGATGCCCTCGGCGAACCAGAGAGAGCGCGAATAATTCTCGCGCGTGTAATCAAACGGTCCCAGTGCTGCGGGGCGGAGGCGCTTCACGTTCCAGAGGTGGAAAAATTCATGCGCCGCCGTCTCCAGCGCTTCCGGCGTACTGTCCCGGACACTGCCCTGAGTAATGATTTGGGTTGAATTCAAATGCTCCATCCCATCTCCCATGGCGATGTCCGGCACGAAATGGAAGATGAAAAGGTAATGCTCAAAATCCGGCGGGGGCATCGCTGCCATTTCAATGTGTACAATTTGTTTGAGCCCGCTGAGAAGATGGGATCGATCGGTGTCGTCGTCATTGTAAGTGTGCACGGCAACCTCGATGGTCTTTCCCTGTTCTTCGAACTGGTCGACGGTGCAATCCCCGGAGATTTCCAGCGGTGTGTCCACCAGGCGATCGTAATTGGGCGCCCGAAACGTGCGCTCCGTTGTGGACGTGGAAAACCCGCTGATGATTTTCCATTGAGCCGGAGCTTCAATGGTCAGGGTGATGGGGTCTGGTTTGTGCCCATCTACATACATGAAAACCGAAGGGCCATTTAAATTGGCGTGGTCGCTGTCAACCTGGGAGAACGATCCGGTTAGGTCATTCGCAAACACTTTATAGTGGGCATGGACGGTTCCCCCGGCCTGGCCGGCATCCACGCGCCACGTCTGCTTGTCGAGTTTGATCCATGGCAGAGGGTGACTATCCGCGCCCTCCGCGGAAAATTCCTGAACATTCTTGGCAAAATCATAAATCGCGTAGCGACCCGGTCCCCATGCGGGAATAACGAATTTGAGATCGGCTGTTTCCACCTGCCGGGCAACGATATCAATTCCAACCATGTGGGTCGTTGGACGGCCCACCTGTGCTGTATACGTAAGCTCCAACGGACGGGGGGTAAGCCCTTGAGCGGCCCGCAAATCGTCGGTGCGGCCCAGCGTGAGGCAGAGGAGGAACAGGAACCCGAGGAGGCACGAAGAGCTTTTAACAGGGAACGCTCTACGCGGCACTCCCCGCCCCCTCGAAACATGGTGCGCCAAGAATGATTTCATCAACGTCTGATCCTTTTGGTTTGATTGAATCCCTGACTGGGTCGGCGCGCACTGGCCCACGTCGAGGCCCAGATGAGGTCGTACCCTTTCATCGGGCAGGTTCCAACACAAGCGTGTGAACTGCACCCTTCTCCACGGCCGCATCACTGAACAGCATCGGGAAGCTTGTTCCACGGTACCACGCCGCAAACTGGTCGCGGTAATAGGGGCTGAAAACCTGGCCGGATTCTCCCAACGTGATATTTTGCATGGACTGGTCCAAATCAGAGAAGTCGACCACCATGCGCATGGAAGGTCCCAGGTGAGGAGTCGTCTGCTTCACGGTCGTGCTGGTTCCCGCCTGCGGGAAGGGCCCAGTGTCCAGCCATCGCCCCAGGAACGGCAGCCCGGCGCTCAACGGATGGCGAAAGGTCAGGGGAATGGTATCACCCCATCTCCATGCCGCGTAATTTTGACTGTGAACCAATAAGGGTATCGTGCTGACCCCTTCCTCCAGGCTTTTCATCAGGGTCATGTTGAAATCAGTATCACCCGGGGGGAGCCAACGCACGAGGTTCTGCTCCAGGACATTCTGAAGGAATATCGCGCTCAACGGCCAGTCATATCCGGAAAGGTTGTTACCCAACCGCGGTTTCAGGATTCGCGCGAGCAAGGCGCGCCGGGTAACCTCCAGGACCAGCGTCGCCGAGGAATCCACGTGCGCTTCACCGTCCCAACCCTTTAAGACATCGAGAGCAAACTGGGCGCCGGCGCTGGAAGGCGGTTGCTTTCCGGCTGCCGCGAGGAGTTGTTTGGCCAGCCACACATCTTCGAGGCTCAGGATATCGGTCTGGATTTTCAGCATGTCTCCGGAGGTCAGGTTCCCGCCATCTTGCAAGAGTTGAAAAATTCTCGCGGTACGGAACGGAGCCTCCCACCTTGCGGTAATGAAATACGGGTAGGTGGGTATGTACTTGACTCCGG